>JAGLQM010000018.1 GCA_023136815.1 Thermoplasmata archaeon | reverse complement strand
CTTTGTACCCGATATTACTGATAGGAGGGTTCAAATAATCTTTTGCATTATTTCTAATCGCAACAACAATTGCCTTTTTAAGATCATATCCATTTTTTGTATTTTGGATAGTATAGCTCAAATTTTTTGAAGACATAGGACCTTTTGCATTTCGAGCTAATTCAAGATTCTTTAATGTTGTTTTTGCATCACCATCTGGTTGCATTGAATCAACCAAATAGGCAAACTTCTCATCGTATCCGTAGATTGTGGCATAGTGTGCCGCAAAATGTATTTTCTTTTCATAATAATCCAGGTAATAACAATCAAGTTTTAATCCAACTGCAATATTGTTATCAACGTTATTTCTGATAGTTTCCCAAGCTTTTTTTATTGATGACGTTTCCTTAACTTCCAATTTCAAGTTTAAATTTTTCGCAATATTCTGGGTAAGAACATCTGGTTTTATCCTGCCGCCGATAAACGGATAATCCATCATTTTCATATTCCAGAAAATAAATCCCAGCCCTTCTCCTAGACCAAAAAGCATCGGTTCGGAAAGTTCGATTCCAAGCTGATTTAATAAGCTTCCTGTTGCAGTCGTTTCACAATGTTGTCCATTGAATGGTTTAAATTCTTCAATTATCATTTTTCTACCTCTTTTAATGTTTTAATAAGAGTATCAATAAATTTAATATCTGTTTTCATTAACAATATTGGATGCTCGAATAGTGCCTTGGCTTGTATGGGTAAATGCTCTCCGCCTTTCTCTTCAAAGATTTTATTAATTCTTATAATATTTTCAAAGCTCATTTCTTTTCTTTCTTCTAAAATATCCAATATCAATTCTCTTTCTAATAGATGGATTCCAGCGATTCCTATGTAATACAACGGAAAGTCTCTTTGTGATAACAATGCCCTTTTTATTTCACAAGAAAGTATTTTTTTCCCAGATTTAGTCAGTTTTATGTGCTGAGGAAGGGGGCCCTTACCTGATTTCTTTTTTACTGTCTTCAAAGTAATTAACTTCTTCGCATCCAGTTTTCTAATCCCACTGTAAATTGACGTTTTACCAATATTTGCCCAGCTTACATATCCTCTATCTTCTATTTGCTTCTTTATTTCATAGCCACTAATTTCATTTTTCTCTTTGATTAACTCTAACAATATAATTTCTACATTACTGAGATTATTTGAATTCAACATTTAAATATCCTCCAATTTACTACTACTTAGATTAATTTGTTTCACCATATAGTACAGTAGTGGACTATTGCATATAAATGTTTGTATTTTGCCAAACACCTTTTAAAAAAATGACATTCCTTATGGAGTTATCCCTGTTCAGTGGACACTTGGAATTGCTCTATCCTTAAAAATAAAGAAAAAGCAGGTTCTCTCCCTCAGAACCTGCGTATTTTGTACCTGTTTTATCGAGGAACCGGGCCGTCCAATGGTTATTCTTATGAATAGTTAAATACAGCCAAGTCCATCTACTGCCTATGAAACGGGGACTCACTGGCCTTACAATTTTCACATTCATAATAGGCATTTTCGCCATATATTTGGGCCTGGGAATCATGGATGTTGGTGATATTGTTTCAGGTACCGGAGGAGCTTTTGGAAATGAGCTGGCTGCCCTTGGAGGGCTCTGGACTTCCCTTGGAGCTGTACTGACATTTTTAGGGATCTTATGCTTTCCAATGGCCCTGGGCTTTGCCACAATGAAGGAATGGGGCAGGCAGAACAGCGTTCATGCAGTTTTTCTCATTGCAGGAATTAGTGTTATCGCCGGATTTCTGGTGGCCTATCTTGACTTCATGGATTCGATTATTTACTTTGTTCTGACAGTGCTGGCCCTGATTTGTGGGCAATTGCTGAGAGAGAAGAAAAACCTCTTCGAAATAGGCTATGGAAGCAGAAAAAGAACCGAACCAATTCCAACATACAGAGAAATGAAGCATGTTCAGCATAATGTCACCATACGGCAGAGCAAGGATACTGTGAAAGTTCAGCATAAGCCCATGGTCAAATGCGGAAGGTGCGGAACCATGAATGATTCTGACCGGACACACTGCAAGATGTGTGCAAATAAATTATAGGTGAATACTTAATCTTCGAGACTCTAGCATATGTATTCAAGATATGAATTACGAACATGATAAGTCTCAATAGATGAGTTCGTAACTATAACTGGTATTGATTGAACACCAGCATTGCGCCGACCTGTACATATGATAAACATATAATCGCTAAATCAGGGGGCAAATAGATTATGGAGTTACAGGTAGAATGAGGTCCCGCTGTATTCTTCCTCCGGGTGCATGGAATTCTGTATGTTTGCTGCATCGTTGGTTGCCAGTGGTGCAGCATAATTGTGAGCCTGTGTAAGGTCTGTGTACCCCTGAGCTTTGACTGAGTACTCCAGGAACCAGTAGACCCACATTCCATGTTCGCTCTTTGAATCGTCAAGGCCATATTCCATTTGACCAGCAGTCTGGCTGACATATCTGCCGGAACCTGCAACACTGTCCATTCCACCACTGTGGCATGAGTCAAAGAAGAAGAACATGTGATCGCTGTCAAAGTCAGCGAATGCAGCACCCAGGTCTGCATCAGATATGGTTCCATCCTCTTCCTGAATGTTCCAGGCACAGATAGAGGATGATCTGGTCCTGTCGGAGTAGGAACCGTGACCAGAGAATGCAAATGCAACATAATCGCCTGCCTCTTCCCGGGCTTCTAGCCATTCAATTTCACTGAATATGCCATCTCTAGTAGCCTGAGAATCAATGAGGGTATGCACCGTATAACCCTGGGATTCGAGGTAGGTTGTCCAGCTCTCAGCATCCTCATCACAGAAGTTCAGATCATTATCTGCTCCCTCATAATCAGAGATTCCAATGACCACCGCATACTTGCCTGGCATTGAGTCTGCATCCTGAACCGTCACCGTGACAGTGTCAGTGGCCGTGTTGACATTATCAGAGACTGTCAGTGTAACTGTGTATATGCCTGTTGTACTGTATGTGTGGCTGGGTGCCGAACCAGTTCCATTTGAACCGTCGCCAAAGTCCCATGCATATGAGGATATTTGGCCACTTGACTCAGTTCCATCAAATACAATGCTCTGGCCAGTTCCAATAGGTCTATCGTATCCAGCATTGGCACTGAGAGATGAACCTGCGTCGCCAATATTAACACTCAAGACGTAGGTTCCGGAACCATCGTATGCATATGGATTGACATAATAGTAACCGCCGTGTGGAGCGGAATAAATAATGGCCTCCGATGAGGAATATTCCTTGGAACTTGCCACAATATCGCCGTCATCATCACATATGTACAGGTCGAAGTCTGCATTGCTGGGGCCGCTCATGTTGGCTGTTATTGTGTCCCCTGCAGATAGATAAATGGAGTAATAGTCATCCGTATCCACGTTATTGTATCCATTTAATGTCTCGTTGAAATATGCTCCGTCGGAGATATTCTGGGCAGACATAATATCATTATTCGAGTCAGCAGATGGGGCAGTGAAGGTTTCCGCATACAGCGAGTAATTGCCGATTCCATCGTATGCCCAGGCATTTACATAGTAACTGGCACCGATGGTCGCGTAAATGCTGAGTTCCTCGTTTCCGTAGGATGCCTCGGAGATACCAAGCTGGCTGCCTGATGAATCGTATATGTACAAATCAAAGTCCGTGTTCACCTGAACCGGAACCTCCAGGAAAGTATGGAGTATCTGGCCCTGGTTCACATATATCTCGTAATAGTCATCAGTGTCATAGTACTCATTCAGATCATCAGAAACTGTCATGCCGCTGTCTAGGGGATTTGCCTGAGAAATAGAATTGTCGCCATCATCCAGGCTTATTGTCTCCACGATCTCAACATCAAGGGTGTAGTTGCCACTGCCATTGTAGGAATATACATCCAGAATGTAATAGTTCCCTTCCCAAGCAACGAAGGTCATGGCCTCGGAACTGGAATTGCAGGCACTGTGAGTGATTATAAAATCGTCCCGGAAACGCACATTCTCATAGGCATAGAGGTCAAAGTCCGTGCCTGTAACACCGGTAAGTGTCACGTTGAGCACTTCCCCTGGTTCCAGAAGGATCTTGTACAGATCATCGGTTCCGGTTCCAGGCATGGTTCCTGAAATTGAGTCACCAGAGAACACTTCAACTGCGTCATTGAATGGATTTATTACTCCTATGAACAGAATTGCCGCCGCAATGCTGGCAATTACAAGTGCAATGACCACCAGTATGGCTATCAGAGTCTTGCTTGAACCTGCCTTCTGAGCCGTCGGGGGCATGGGAGTATATATCGGCGTTTGTCCTGAAGATGGTGGGTACTGGTCATGAGCAGGAGGAGGCTGTTGATAGTCCTGTGCAGATGCCATGCCACAACTTGGACAGGCATATCCGTCATATCTATTGCCACAATTTGTACATGATTGCATAAGTTTCACATCCTTATTGTATCAGTAATAGATATCATTAAGCATATTTATCTATTTCAATTTTCCCATTCTAACGGCTTTGCTCTTAAATTACTCAAAAACAGCATATATCGGAATTTTGATGTAAAAAATCCTTGATTTTCAGCTTTTCTTTTTTCATCTAATGATTTTAAGGGCAACGCCCATTCTAACCTAACTTTTCTATATATCAAATGTCAAACGTGGGTTGGTTTGGATTAGGATGAATTTTATTCATCCATATTTAAGATCTGTAGTTTACTCGAAATCCTTGCAATTGCTGCAATTTCTGGCTCCAATTATTTCCAATTCACTGCCGCATTTGGGGCAGAATGGCAGTATATCATCCTCAGGTTCAGGCTCTTTTGAATAAATGCCAGTCATAACATCATACTCACCTTTAACAGCAGTCTCCATGGCCCAGATGTTCAGAATCTTAATGGCAGATGATTGAGAAATCCGAAATTTTTCAGTAATGTGTTCAATGGAAATAGAAACATTTTTTACAAAATACTCTTCCAGATAATCCTTGATTCGAATTTCCTTCTTGGTGTACCGCCAGGATGCCAGAAAGATCATTGTCAGGAGAATATTAACTACATTACAACAGGATAGTGCCCGCTGACTCATACCAAAATCAGAAAGAGCACCATCCCAGGTCCAGTAATAGAAGCCAATAGTACAGAAAATACCTAATATTGCAAATACCTGGAGGCCACTTTCGGCATCCTTGTCCTTTTTGCTAGCCATGTTCAATCCTGTCCAAAATGATAGAAATTGTTCAAACGCAAATCCTCGGAAGCCTTGGATATGGCATTCCAGTCGTCATCTGGCATGGTCCATGTGGTTGCGGCAACATGACTGTCCACCTGCTCTCTTGATTTTGCACCGGGAAGAGGAATCACATTATCGAATTTCAGAAGCCAATTAAGAGCAACCTGGGATATGTCAGCATTGTTCCTGTCACCGATTTCCTTCAGAAGCTCCATGAGCGGCTGAAGTTTCTCAATGTTCTCCTTATTGCAGAATAATGGTTTCTTTTGACGCCGATCGTCAACGGGAAGTTCGTGGCCAGACATGAATTTTCCTGTGAGCATTCCCCTGGCTAGAGGAGAGTATGCGATAACTACGAGTTCCCGCCATGTGGCATATTTCAGCATTGCTTTTTCTATATTCCGGTTGAGGATGCTGTATTCAAGTTGATTGGATATTATCTCATGACTGTCCAGTGAATTAATTGCAACCTCGCACATTGATACCTGGAAGTTCGACACGCCCACATGGCGAATTTTTCCATCGTCCAGCAAGGTTCGCAGGGCAATCATTGTTTCTGAAATCGGAACAGTAGGGCTGGGTGCATGTATCTGGAATAAATCAATATAATCAGTCTGGAGCCTGCGAAGGCTGGCATTGCAGGCCTTGAGAACCTCGTCGAATCCCAGATGTAATGGATGAATTTTGGTGGCAAGTATCAGGTTTTCTCTGTCACCGCGTTCTTTGAGTACCTGGCCAATGTATCTTTCTGAGGCTCCATCAGCATATGATTCAGCAGTATCCAGATAATTAATTCCAGAATCAATTGCATGATTTATCGTGGCTTTGATGGTATCGGGGTCTGTTATCCCATAGTTCTCCATGCCCCACTGCGCCCCGCCAATACCTATTCTTGAGACCATGAGGCCGCTGTTTCCCAGTTTTATCCTGTCCATATAATTCCTCCTGATTGTCCATAATTAGACATTTCTTGAACCTTTTCAGGCTCAATACCACCTAGTACCAAAGGCCTCTCTCGGACATTCAGATGTCCTCGATATCACCAATTACAGGGATATGATAGTTCCAAGATAATAATTTACCTCAAAAAGCAATACACAATTAATTATATGAGATGTTGTATTCCAATATTATTAAAAGATCAGATCCTCAAGAATATCTGAGGAGGTGACATAAGTGAAGGGCTCCATAAAATGGTACAACGGCATGAAGGGCTTCGGTTTTATCGAAGTAGATGGCGAGAAGGACATATTTGTTCACAGAAGCGCTATACCCGAAGGAATTCGTCTGGACGAGGGCGATGAGGTCGAATTTGATCTCGAAGATTCCGATAAGGGACCTCAGGCTGCAAACCTCAAGAAATTGTAATTTTAGATTACAAACTGACATAAGCTGTTGTATAACACTGCAGCTACTTTTTTCCATTATTTTTACTGATTAGCTTCAGCTAAGTATTTTTCTTTTAATGATTATCAACGTACCTTCGTCAACCTCAGAGCATTGAATATTACAGCCAAACTCACACCCATATCGCCAATGGCGACTGCCATCCAGAGAGTTACCAGTCCTGGAAACACAAGTATGGCGAACAACAGCTTGATTCCGATGGCGAGTGCGATATTCTGCTTCACTATGCCCATGGTTCTTTTTCCCAGGGAAAGAAGATACGGGATTCTGGAGATGTTGTCATCCATCAATGCAATATCGGCTACCTCCAGAGCGGTATCCGATCCTGCCGCGCCCATCGCAATTCCCAGATGCGCTGTGGCCAATGCTGGAGCGTCGTTCATGCCGTCACCTACCATTGCGATCCTTCTATTTTCTTCGGCGGCTTTCTTTATAAACGAAACCTTCTGCTCGGGAAGAAGTTCCGCATGATACTCATCCACTCCTATCTTTTCGGCTACGGCCTTGGCAGTTCTCTTGTTGTCGCCAGTGAGCATTATCACTTGTTTTATGCCCATGGCGTGAAGATCCTCGACCATGCGCTTACTGCCATCCCGGATTTTATCGGATAATCCAATTATTCCAGCCGCCTCATTTTCTTTTCCCACGATGACTATGGTCTTTGCCTCGTCTTCGAGTTTCAAGATGTCCTCCTCGAAATTGGATAAAGTCTCTGGATTGAACAGTTTCTTGCTGCCGACAAGATATGTTTCATTCTCAATAATTCCCTTGATTCCCTTGCCTGTTATCGCGGTAAAATCCGAACATTCCCTGAAGAAAGATTCATGTTCTGCGATTTCCACTATCGCCTTGCCAAGTGGGTGTTCTGACCGGCATTCAAGCGTTGATGCTATCGAAAGGACATCTTCCCTGGAATAGCCATTGAATGGAATTACATCGGTCACCACGGGCTTGCCTTCGGTAAGAGTGCCTGTCTTGTCAAAGGCGAATGTATCTATCTTTGCCAGCTGCTCGACATAAGCCCCGCCCTTGAACAGAACTCCGTTCTTTGCGCCGCTTGTTATTCCAGATACTATTGAAATAGGCGTGGATAGAGCAAGTGCACAAGGGCATGAGATGAGGAGAAGGAGGAGTGATTTATAGAACCAGACATTAAATGGCTGCTGAAATACCCATGTCGGAATCACGGTCACCATCACTGCCATGATTATCACAGCAGGGGTGTAGTACTTGGCAAACTGATCTATGAAACGCTCTATCGGGGCCTTTTGCTCTTCCGCCGATTCCACAAGCTCAATTATCTTGGCCACCGTGCTGTCCTTGTATCCCTTCATAACCTGGATTTCCAGCGAACCTTCCTGATTTATCGTACCAGCAAAAACAATGTCTCCGATATCCTTTGTCACGGGCATGGATTCACCTGTTATCGGAGCCTGATTTATCGATGACACGCCCTTGATTACCTGACCATCTACCGCAATTCGTTCTCCCGATCTTACAAGCACCATGTCCCCGACCTGGATTTCCTCTATCGGGATATCAATATATTTTTCACCTCTCCTGACCGAGGCTACTTTTGGTGTGATATTCACAAGCTCGTTCAGAGATTTGCGAGAGCGTTCTATGGAATAGCCCTCCAACAGATCGGCCAGCGAGAAGAGGAACAGAACCGCTGCGCCTTCGGCAAAGGCATCAATCAGAACCGCACCGAGTGCGCCAATGAGCATCAGGGAGTCTATGACAAATACCTTGTTGAGCAGTGCTTTTCCGGCTTTTTTGACCGCATGATAACCGCCGAAGACCATGGCAATGATGAAAAGCAAGCTGGATGTGTGTATGTCCAGATAAAATGTCATCAGAACAGTATCTGGAGTCAGGAAATACATAACAAGTCCGAGAAGCATCGCAATTCCTGATATGAAGGTAAAAACAAACTTGCGGTTCTTCAACGAGAATGCGCTTATTTCTTCTATTTCTTCATCAAGAATGCCATATCCGAGGCTCTTTATTTTTGAGTGTATTTCTTCCAGAGAGATAGCATCTGGATTATACCTTATCTGCATCTTGCTCGTGCTGAAATTTAGCTTGATATGTTCGATGCCTTCGAGCGATGACATTGATTTCTCGATCTTTCCTACACAATCTGCGCAATGAAGCCCTTTGATTTTCAATTCTATCAAAATATCACTCCATTATGTGTTCCCGGGCAATTTTTAAAAGCTGAACTATATGACCGTCATCAAGTGAATAGTAAACGATTTTTCCATCTTTCCTGAACTTCACTATCTTCATGTTTCTCAAAATTCTTAATTGATGAGAAACAGCGGAGATGCTCATAGCCAGGATCGCAGATATGTCGCACACGCATAATTCATCTCTGGAAAGGATATGGAGTATTTTCACACGGGTGATATTGCCCAGTGCGCTGAAGGTTTCCGAAAGATCAGAATAGACATCATCTTCCAGCATCTCCTTTCCTACGGCCTCAACTTTCTTCTCGTTTATGATATTTATCTGACAGACATCTTCTTTAGGATTCATTAGCCAGCCCCCGGTTATTTGAACAGTTGCTCAAATGTTCAAACGAGTATAAAAATCTTTCGCCATAAATTTGAGTATACCTATTTTTGATTGCAGGTTTTCTACGCAAACTGTCAAAAATAGGTTATGAAGCCGACATCACCTGCATATTAAATATCCACTCGACCGAATAAAAATTATAAAAGACTGACATTATCTGAATGCCAGTCGATTTTATTTACTCTGATTCTTCCTCGCCGTTCTCCAGGCCAACAAAATCAGCATCGGAGATCGGCTTCTTCTCAACATGCTCGGTTTCCGCAGCATCCAGTATCTCATCTTCCTCTTCAGCTTTCAGAATCTTGGATACTGTAACCACACGGTCATCAGCCTTTATGCGCATGATTCTGACACCCTGGGTTGCCCTGCCGATGACGCGAATATCAGAGACTGGCATGCGTATTACCATGCCGGATTCCGAAGTGACTATCAGCTCATGCTCATCCGATACCTGGCGGACCATTACCACCTGGCCGTTTCTCTCATTTGCCCGGATGGTCATGACACCCTTTGCGCCGCGCTTTGTTTTCCGGTAATTTCCGACGAACGAACGCTTTCCATAGCCATTTTCCGTGAGGGTGAGAATGGACTCTTCTTCCGAGCTGACGATTGCCATTGAGACAACTTCGTCCTTTGGAGCCAGTGTCATTCCCTTGACACCAATGGAGTGACGGCTGACCGTTCGCACATCTGACTCGGAGAATCTTACTGCCTGGCCTCTCTTGGATGCAAGAATAACTTCCTGATTGCCGTCGGTCATTGCCACGCGAACCAGTTCATCGTCATCACGGAGCTTTACAGCCCATATACCAGTGACCCTTGGGCGCTTGTATGCCGAAAGAATGGTCTTTTTAATTATTCCTTTCTTGGTTGCAAACATGAGCCAGTGCTGGTCATCATACTCCTTGATTGGCATTGCAGTAGTGACTAACTCGCCGTCCTCCAGTCTCGGAAGCAGATTGATTATGGCCTTGCCCTTGGCATGCCTTCCGCCTACAGGAATCTTCCAGGCCTTGAGCCAGTATACTCTGCCCTTATTGGTGAAGAACATGATGAAATTGTGGGTTGAGGTTACGAATAACTTGGTCACATAATCCTCTTCCTTGGTTTCCATGCCAATAAGACCAACACCGCCACGGCGCTGGGCCTTGTATGTGTCCAGCGGCAGTCTCTTGATATAGCCGGTCTGGGTGATGCTGACAACTACGTCCTCCTCGGGAATCAGATCTTCAATGTCCATATCATCTGCATGGACTACATAATCAGTCTTGCGCTCGTCGCCGTACCTGTTCCTGACTTCTACGAGTTCTTCCTTGATGATGGTCAACACACGGTCTGCCTTGTCCAGGATATCGCTTAAATCGGCAATTACATTGATGAGCATCGCATGTTCGTCCTTAACACCCTGGCGTTCCATGTTTGTGAGCTTGCTGAGCCTCATTTCAAGAATTGCCTTTGCCTGCTCCATTGAAAGTATGAATCTGGCCATTAGGCCTTCCTTGGCCTCGTCCGAGCTCTTGCACTTGCGTATGAGGGCTATTACCTCGTCAATATTGTCCAGTGCTATTAGCAAACCCTCAAGTATATGCGCCCTGGCCTTTGCCTTGTTCAGGTCATAGGTGGTGCGCTTTGTCACGATTACCTTTCTATGTTCTATATAATGCACCATTAGCTCCTTCAGGTTCAGGACCTTTGGTTCATTGTTAACCAGAACAAGATTAATAATTCCGAAGGTTGTCTGCATCTGTGTGTGTTTGAAGAGTTGATTCAGCACAACTTCCTCAATCATGCCCTTTTTAAGCTCTATTACAATGCGCATTCCCTTCCTATC
>JAGLQM010000179.1 GCA_023136815.1 Thermoplasmata archaeon | reverse complement strand
CGCACATAGCTGAACGCCAGATTTTCGCAAACCACACTTGGTTCCTATTTTTGACATTTTGTGCATAAGTCAAAGATGTGCAGAGATGAATTCCTGAAACTTGTTAAGTTGCACACTTTTTATCGGCAAGTCTGGCTGACGACAGTTTATGGGAGATCGGATGTCCGCTGGAGGTGGCCAGGTAACCGAAGGTTCTGGCCGACACAAAACATAACAAAGAATCATAGTTAAACGATTAGGGATATCAATGCCAATTTATATTTGCCACAATGTATATATCTAAAATAAATATATTAATTAAATATAAAAAAATTATTTTATATGGATTATTTTCCACGCCCAATATTAACCATCCGCTCAAGTGGTATTCTTGCCTTCTCTAGTATGTCCATGGGCAGGTTTATCTCCGGCTCCAGATTCTCAAGACTGGCTATGACTTTTTTCAGAGTTATTTTCTTCATGTTCTGGCATACTGCCTCTGCCACCGGAATGAATGTTTTTTCTGGCACATCCTGGCTCAATCGATAGCACATTTCTTTCTCTGTACCCATGATGAAAGTGTTTGTTTCAGATGTTTTTGCATGCACTAACATACCATAGGTTGAGAAAACCTTGTCTGCGAAATCAATCACATCGGGAGTGCATTCTGGGTGTACAATAACTTCTGCACCTGGGTGCTGCTCTTTCAGTGACCTTAGGCGCGGGACAGTAATCTTATTTTGATGTGTGCCGCAGAAGCCATCCCAGCACATTATTTCTTTCTCAGGAACAAAACGCTGAATATACATTCCAAGATTTTTATCTGGAGTAAAAATAATTTTCTTTTCTGGTATGGATTTTATGACCTTAACTGCATTTCCAGATGTGCAGCAAATATCTGTTTCTGCTTTCACATCTGCAGTTGTATTAACATATGATACCACCACAGCATCGGGATGCCTGGCCTTCATTTGCCTGAGAGCATCTGGAGTTATCATTGCAGCCATTGGACATCTGGATTTCGGCTCTGGATGAATGACCTTCTTTTCAGGACTGAGAATCTTGGCTGTTTCAGCCATGAAGTTAACACCACAAAATATGATCACATCTGCATCAAGCTTAATTGCCTCGGTGGCCAGTGCCAGTGAATCTCCAAGCAAATCAGCAATATCCTGGATTTCCGGAGGCTGGTAATTATGAGCAATTATCACTGCATTGTGCTTTTCCTTGAGCTCCTGAATATGTAGAATAGTCTCCGGGTCTACAGCCATGGTTCGGGGATTGAAGTCAGTTTAATAAATGTTTTGGACTCTGAGTAAACTGGACATTGCCCTTAAATCCTAACTTTGACAAACATAATTT
>JAGLQM010000178.1 GCA_023136815.1 Thermoplasmata archaeon | reverse complement strand
ACTTTGAGCTTACCGGAATCAAAGGGCAAATATTGGCTGAAATCGAGAAAGTTGTTGGTGTCAAACCAAATCAAAAGACACGAAACACGACCATATTAAACATTGTCAAACCACTGTTTGGTTTCATAGCAAATCAACCAGAATACACAAAGAAAACACGAAATTTAAGCACAGTCGCAATCAACGTCAGAGATGCCCTAATCAGTGCCCGTGAACCAGACGTACTTATATTCCAAGACCTGCCTAAGGCCTGTGGACTTGATTTAATAAACAAAAATGCTGCGATGACTAGAGAGAAGGCTAAGGATTTTCGTTCTCTCTTAGTCGGAGCTTTGAGAGAAATTAACCATGCACATATAAATCTTTTAGCAAAATGCAAAGAGTTGATGTGCGAAGCTTTTGCTTATGATGGCAATAAAAATGTTTTCGCTGAATACTTAAGGAGACGCACACGGAATCTTGGTGAATGTGCCGAACCTCTACTTAAAAGCTTTGTCAATTCAGTTAAGGAAGAGACAAAGAATGAAAATGACTGGACGGAGGCAGTTGCGTTTGTTGTCCAAGATAAACCACCCAAATTTTGGAGCGATTCCGACTTTATTCAATTCGAGGATAACTTAATTTCTATTGTGAACAGATTCAGTAGTCTCGAATCACTGAGATCATGTATGAAAGATTCACCTGGGGCTGATTTTGATGCGAGAAGGATAACTATTACCAAGCCTGGAGGAGAAGGAATTGATGAAATAGTTTGGATATCAAAAGAAAACCAAGCAAAAGTGGATCGCTATATCAAACAGAATATCTTGCAAAATCATCCTATAAAGGGCAATAAACAGTTTTTACAGGCTGTCTTATGCACGCTTTCTGAAAAGCTTTTCCAACTGGAATCTGAAGGTACTGTTGCAAATAAACAAAAGGAAGGTGTCAAAAATAATGTCAAAAAATAACGTACGACATGTCATGGGATTATCAGGAGGTAAAGACAGCTCAGCTTTAGCTGTATATGTTCAACGGGAGATGCCTGAAATTTTCGAAAAGATGGAATATTTTTTTTGTGATACTCATAAAGAATTGCCAGAGACTTATGAATATCTTGAGCGTCTTGAAGCCCGGCTTGGGATTAAGATTAAACGCTTGGAAGACCAACGAGGGTTTGACCACTGGCTACATATATACGGCGGATACTTACCTTCTTCGAGAATGAGGTGGTGCACAAAACAATTAAAACTATTGCCATTCGAACAGTTTGTTGGTGGAGATAATGTGATTAGTTATGTTGGCATAAGGGCTGATGAGGCTCGTGATGGTTACAAATCCAGGAAAGATAACATAAAAGCAGTATTTCCTTTTAAGGATGCT
>JAGLQM010000177.1 GCA_023136815.1 Thermoplasmata archaeon | reverse complement strand
ATTATGTTGGTCATGCTTGCCAGCTTTCGAATTTCTTCCACAGGGAATGGTCTGAAGACTCTCAATCTTGCAATTCCAACTTTCTTGCCTTCTGCCCGTAGTTTATCAACAACATCCTTTGCAGTGCTGGCTACTGAGCCAGCAATAATCAGGACTGCGTCAGCATCTTCACATTCATAGAATTCCACCATTCCGCCATGATTTCTTCCAAAATGTTTTTCAAAGTCCTTTTCAACATCTCTCCAGCCCTGCCTGGCTGCTTCCATTGCCTCATTAATCTTAAAGCGGAATTCCATGTACATTTCCGGCATTACCAGTGAGCCGAAGCCGTATGGTTCGTCTGTATCAAGCTTGAATCTTGGATTGTATGATGGTAAGAAAGCATCAACCTCTTCCATGTCTGGAACGTCAACTGGCTCCACTGTGTGAGACAGAATAAACGCATCCTCATTTATCATTGATGGCAGGCGAATATCCTCGCGCTCTGCAAGCTTGTAACTCATGATTATTGAATCAATAACTTCCTGATTTCCTTCACAAAATACCTGCATCCAGCCAGTATCTCGCTGTGCCATTGCATCATGATGGTCTGCCCACACGCTCCATGGCGGACCGTTGGCACGGCAAATATTGCTCATGACTATTGGGGTTCTTGCACCGGCGGCCCATATGAGAAGCTCATGCATTAGTAGAAGTCCATGAGATGAAGTTGCTGTATAAGTTCTTGCACCGGCCAGTGAAGCTGCAATGAGTGTTGCCATTGCGCTGTGTTCACTTTCTACTTTCACGAATTGTGCGTCCATCTCACCGGAAGCAACAAGGCTGGCTATCTTTTCCACAACTGATGTTTGAGGTGTAATTGGATAGGCAGAAACAACTTCTGCACGGCAGACTTTAGAGCCATAGGCAGATGCATAATTTCCAGTCATTACCATTTTCATTATTCCGCCTCCATGACCATTGTTATTGCATCCTTGGGGCATTCATTGGCGCATATTCCACACCCTTTACAATGCGTTAAATCGAATTGCGGGAATTCGTCCCCGTCCATTTTGATTGCAACATCTGGACAGAACTTCCAGCATATTGTGCATTTGATACATTTTGATTCATCAAGTACCGGTTTGAAGATCTTCCAGAAACCTGTTTGGTTAGTAGCAGAATTGACGCTGGTTATCGGTGTTAATGGTAATTCCTGATATGTTTTGTAATCGCCAGTTAACTGTTCTTTGGTCAATGTACCACCACCGAATCATAGGCTTCCTGGGCTGCTGCTGCATTCTCATCAATCTTGATTGGGACATTCTTTTTCACGCCCAGAATTAGAGAATCAATCTGAACCACACCAGATGCCTTTGCGAATGCTCCCAGAAGCGCGCT
>JAGLQM010000176.1 GCA_023136815.1 Thermoplasmata archaeon | reverse complement strand
AAATATAGTTACGGTTGCAGCAGCAAATGCCCCATCCTCTGCAAATGCCAATGTTAGGCCGGTACCCACTATCAACACATCCCCTGATTCCAACCCGAACATTTCAGTGAGGTTGCAGCAGAGAACAGGCATGCCACAATCGGTATCCGGGTTATCCGATAATGACAGTCTATCCCTGTAAATCAGGGTAGTTGCACCGGTTGCACCGGCCTTCATGGCTTCGTCCCTCTGCTGGATGCCCTTTCCTACCTTGTCAGATGCATTTTTAAGGCATACGGCAAAATCATATTCATCCACTGTGAGATCGCCAGTATGGACCTCCATGGCAAGTATTCCAATCTCATCAAGCAATTTATTTCCAGATGACGATAGAGAAATTCCCTGTCTGGTGGAACTGGCCCATCCCTTTTCTTCAAGATAGGTCAGAAGTTTTCTTGTGCTTCCTTCTCCAATGGCCAGCTTCGCGGATAGTTCTTTTCTGCCTATTATTTCAGCCTGCTGAATATACCACAATGCCTTGAGTATGTGAAAGGGCTGGAACAGCGGGGCTCCGCCTCTGCTGGCCAGCTCTAACTCAAATATGGCCATCAGAATGTTGTGACTTTACCCTTCACAATCATGTCGGTTATCTTGGAGATATTCTCCAGGCTGTTGTCGGTGATACTAGTCATGTCTTTCTTGACCTTGTCCATCTTCACGCCATCTGCCAGAACAACCTGTACGCTGGCCATCTGTGGATTGTCGATTGGCGCGCCAATCTGTGAAAGTAGGCGCACATGAACTTCCAGAATGTCACCTTTGGTCTCCTTTATAATATCTTCAGCAATCCTGTTGGCCAGAATATTGTACATCTTTCCAACATGGGTAACTGGATTCTTTCCGGCTGTGGCTTCCATGCTCATTGGCCTGTAAGGAGTGATAAGACCATTGGCGCGGTTTCCACGTCCAACTGAACCGTCATCGCCGTTCTCCATTGAAAGTCCGGTAACTGTCAGGTAATAATTTCCTTTTTTGTAATCATCAGCTGTGTTTACATCAACATGGATGTCCCTATCTGTAAAGTGGACTGCATGAGCCAGTGCCTTCTCGCCCAGCTCTTTCACCACGCTCTTGTAGTGGCTCTTGTCTGGTATTTCAGAGCTGACCATTGCAGCAGCAATTGTTATGCTGATCTTGTTCTTCATTCTGGAGGCCATGACCTTAACGTCCTCGCCGACTTCTGGCATGGACTTTTTCAAGCGGCCATTAATATACTGCTCTGTCTCCAGAACAATGAGCTCAGTTTCGCTGAGTGGGGCAAAACCGCAGCCGAATGAGGTATCATTGGAAAGGAACTTGCCGGTATCATAAACACCTCTGAGGTCCACAGAGCCCTGGCCGATACGGCATTCCAGTGTTAT
>JAGLQM010000175.1 GCA_023136815.1 Thermoplasmata archaeon | reverse complement strand
CTCATGAAGGCAATGTCAAGATTGGCAATATCCTTGGAGGCCACCAGAATCGGTCCATTCTCCTCCAGTCCAATCACTGGTCTGCTTCTTTGAGTGTACCAGTCCACAGTTTTTAACCTGCTTTTTGCCTCGCATGATATGACATTGACCCTGAGCTTGGAAAGGCGTTCCCGCATCTCCTTTATGCTCATTGAAGAAAGCACAGCCAGACCTGCGCCGCCCCTGTTCAGACCGTCTGAAAGGAACTGGTATGCGAAATGATACTTGGCTGTTCCAGAAGGCCCTATAAGCAGAATCATATCCGAGCAGGGATAACCATTGCCCAGAATGTCATCCATTTCTTTCATGCCTGATGAAATAGTGCCTGCCATGGAACCTTTCAGGATATGATTCTTTATATTCAGTCGGTCAAATGGTTCCTTAAACTGCCGCATGACAGCAGTCACAATGGCTTTGGCATCAGCAAAAGCTGCTTCCTGACCCTTGGAAAATGCAATGACATCAATCAGGTAATCAAAAGCCCGTGAGAGGGTTTGAACCATCTTTGCCTCGCTTGTATTTATTATGTTGATTGAGGCCTTGCCATCCTCGCCAATCTCCAGGTTGGATAGCATCGGCTGTTCTTCTTTCAGTAAATCAAGCCTCTTTACGAGGAGTATGCGCATTGCATCATTTTCCTGGCTGGCTAGATAGTCAGAGAATAACTTCTCAAATATCATTGAGGCTTCTACAGAACCACTGCTGTCTTTCATGATTTCGCTCCCACGATTATAAGGCACAATATGTAGGAAAAGCTAAAAAAGATTGTGTTGGTTTGTATACAAAATAAGAAAAGGTGGGCTTATCCAGATTTTCAACGAATGGCATTTTTATCAGAGAAGTTGCTAATGCAATCTTCGGATATTTGCCTGATGCTCACGCATTTGGCCGTGCCTCGGCCAACGATACCGTATAACGTTCGCTTTCGGTTTGAACTGGAGATCTTTGCCGTGTGAAGGCAACGTCATAACCAACTAGACCATAAGCCCGCAGGCTAGCAGATATGAATCAAATGTAAAAACCTTTTCTATTATGGGAACTCCATGGGCATACCCGCCAAATATCTTTTATCCTCCATCCATATCTACCTTTGGGGTAATTACAATGACAGAAACCAAAGAACGAAAAATGCCATCCATCGTATTGGTGGGTGTTGGCGGCGGCGGTTCCAGAATACTTTCCGAAGGACTGGAAAAGCTCCAAAACCATTCAAATCTTGACAGATACGCATGCCTTTTGAGGACAATCAGGGCGGACCAACGTGATCCACACGTCTTCATTGTGGACACAAGTTCTGACCCGAAGACCGAAGGTTTTTACACGAATATTCCCAAGGCTCATAAAATTTCACTTTCAAGCAGCATCAAGG
>JAGLQM010000174.1 GCA_023136815.1 Thermoplasmata archaeon | reverse complement strand
CCTGATTGTCCAGTCTGAACATCATAGCATCATATTTCACATCTTGATAGACTGCTCCATCACCGTGAACTATACGTCCTTCGCCAACTGGCTTGATGTTTGCTGTGAGTACAATGAGACTGCGGTCTCCCACAATCTTTCCCTCAAAGCTCATCTGGGTAAGTTCCTGTGCCAACTCGTTAACGTCTTCTCCGAGTCTCTCTGGTGGTATGCGAATTACATCCTTTCTACTGACCTTAATGTACATATATATCCCTGCGTATTTTATTTTTGATAGTCCAACTGGTATTTATTCATTTGTCTCGATGATGATTTCCTCTTCTTCAACAGGCTCAGGAGTAAGAGACTCCTGCACCACTTCTTCTGGTGCAGGAGCGATTTCTTCCTCCATTGGAGCTGCTGGCTCTTCTGGAACTTCCTCTACAGGTGGAGTCTTTGGTTTCTTAGGCTTCTTTCCGCCCTTCTTGGCCTTGCCCACTCTGATTGGCTTCTTGCTTACTATTATTGCATAAGCAACACCGAATATCATGAGGCCAATTCCAACTAGAACTGCAATGAAAGTTCCTGGATCGGTATTAAAGTCAATTGCTCCGATATTGAATTTCACAACAACCGGTACAATAAGCACTGCAATCAGGCTGATAACCTTGACCATTGGGTTCAGGGCGGGTCCTGCGGTGTCCTTCAATGGATCTCCGACAGTGTCACCGACTATACTGGCCATGTGCGCTGGCGAACCCTTTCCGCCGTGATGTCCGTCCTCGACATACTTCTTTGCATTGTCCCAGGCACCGCCAGCGTTTGACATGAACACTGCCATTAGCTGTGCTGAAAGGATTGAACCGGCAAGGAAAGCTCCCAGTGCCACTTCATTGAATATCAGACCAATGATTATTGGGGAAAGGATTGCAAGCATAGCCAATCCCACAAGTTCTTTCTGAGCTGCCTCTGTGCAGATTTCAACAGGTTTTTCATAGTCTGGCTTGGCTGTTCCTTCCCACAGTCCCTTGATTTCCTTGAACTGGCGCCTTACCTCGATGACAATGAGGCTAGCTGCCTTCTCAACTGCCCTGATGCACATTGCACTGAACAGGAATGGAATTGAACCACCGATAAGTAATGCTGCAAAGAAGATTGGCGTGGAGATAATAACCTCGCCTGTAATCGTGCCGTTTTCTACAGTCAGTAATGTACTTCCTGCTTCAGCTGCTCTTACTATGTAGTCCATGAACAAACTTATACCAGCTATCACAGCAGAACCTATTGCGATTCCCTTTGTGATGGCCTTTGTTGTGTTTCCTACTGCATCCATGTCTGCCATTCTCTGCCTTGCTTCTGGCTCTAGGCCGCACATCTCACCAATGCCGTTTGCATTGTCTGCAATTGGTCCGAATGTATCCATGGAAATTGTGTTTCCAGTAA
>JAGLQM010000173.1 GCA_023136815.1 Thermoplasmata archaeon | reverse complement strand
CCTGGGCATGATAGTCCAGGCCCAGGGGCATCCAGTAGACAATAAGGAAGCCAGCAAGAGCCATGAGAAGTTTGATTGAACTTCTTAGGGTGTGAGAGAGCTTGTCAAAGAACTTGAAAAAGGGAGGTTTGACACTGTAAACCAGATGAAAATATGCCTCCCTGGCAACCTCCTTGGGGACATGTGCCAGATGCTTCAATGGTGTTTCATCCGGGTCATGAATTATCGGATGTTCGTGCAAGTTTATGGATTCACCAGAATTGGCTTTTTCCTTGTTACTATTTGGCATCGGTCAAAGATTGCAGTATGATTATAAAAGCATGTTGTGATATTTTATTATCAACTTCTGCAATCCAGTCTCGTGAAGGAACAGTTTGAATGCAATTCCTGCGGTGCGCATCTGGAGTTCGACCCAAAGAGCCAGCAAATGAAATGCGATTATTGCGAGTCCCAGGAAATTATCAGGATAGAACACAAGACAATAGTGGAGCATGATTTTTATTCTGCGCCAATGGCAACAGGCTGGAACCGACCGGTTATTTCCATGCAATGTGATTCCTGCGGTGCGACAATTTCCTCGGGAATCAAAGTTGCTGGCAAGTGTACGTATTGTAATTCTCCCTATGTGAAGGAGCGTGCCCCGAGAGAAGATCTAATTCGGCCTGAAACACTTGTGCCATTCAAGGTGGACAAGGCCAGGTCTAAGCAACTATTCCATAACTGGCTGGGCAAGGGCTGGTTTCATCCTTCGAACCTCAGCAAGCTAAGCAAACTGGATTTGATTAAAGGGATTTATACGCCATTCTGGACCTATGACACAAAAGCATATTCCAATTGGACTGCGGATGCCGGGTATTACTACTATGTTACAGAAACCTACACGATTACTGTTGACGGAAAACGGCAGACACGGACGCGGCAGGTAAGAAAGGTCAGATGGGTGCCAGCCAATGGAAATCGCCAGGGATTTTACAATGATGTTCTGGTTCCGGCCAGTAAGGGCATGAATGAAGAGTTGATTCTGAAGATATATCCGTTTCATTTGCAGCAGCTGGTTCCATACAAGCCAGAATTCTTAAGCGGCTTCATGGCCGAGGAGTACGGCATAGACCTGAGGCAGGGCTGGGTAGGGGCCCAGGGCTTTGTGAATACCAGCGAGCGGCAGAAATGCGGCAATGATGTGCCTGGAGATACGTATCGGTTTTTGCGAGTTAGCACAAGTTTCAGCAATATCAAGTACAAGCATATTCTACTGCCAGTGTGGATTGCCGCGTACCAGTACAAGCAAAAAACCTATCACTTTTTGGTTAATGGGCAAACTGGAGAAGTCCAGGGATTCAAACCGATTTCATGGGCCAAGGTTGCGGCCTTTGTTGGGGCTGTGGCTGCGGTTGTTGTGGCACTGGGGTATTTCTTTTATTAAAAACGCACCACGCCCT
>JAGLQM010000172.1 GCA_023136815.1 Thermoplasmata archaeon | reverse complement strand
ATTCCATATATCCGCAAGGGAGCCAGTACCATGGCGGTTGGTGTTTTGGATGCTGACCCTGATATTCAAATTGAGGACGAAGTTGTAGTACTTTCCAGGGACCGAGAAGCAGTTTCAACTGGCAGGGCAAGGATGACAGGCAGCCAGATGATTGAGGCTGAAAGAGATGCGGCAATCAAATCCAGATGGTACAAGGAAGTGCCTGAAAGCCAGGAACTTTCTGGAGGCCAGACATGGCAGGACGCTGTTAGCGGCAATGAGCGAAAACTGGAAAAGAAACGCCGCAACTCAAAGACTCATGTTCGGAATACCATGAATAGATACAGCGAACTTCCAGTTGCTGTTTCCATCTCCGGTGGAAAGGACAGCCTGGCAACGCTATTGCTTGTTCTGGAAGCTGGCATCCGCCCAAAACTCATATTCACAAACACAGGTTTAGAATTTCCAGAAACCCTGGAAAACGTAAAAAAGACTGCCGAGAAATATGATTTAGAATTATTCATCGAAGAAGCTGGAGACGCTTTCTGGCGCGCTCTTGAGTATTTTGGACCGCCAGCAAAGGACTTTCGGTGGTGCTGCAAAACCTGCAAGCTGGGACCAACCGCCAATTTGATAAGAGAACATTTCCCTGATGGCGTTTTGAGCTTCATCGGTCAGAGACAGTACGAATCAGCCCAGCGCTACGAAAAAGGCAATGTCTGGGAGAATCCCTGGGTACCGGGACAGATTGGTGCAAGCCCGATTCAAAATTGGCCCGCACTGCTTGTGTGGCTGTACATATTCCAGCAGAAAGGAGAACACAATCCGCTCTACGAAAAAGGAATGGAAAGAATCGGGTGCTGGCTGTGCCCTGCCTCCGATCTTGGAGAAATGGAAGAAGTGGCAAAACATTCTACCCAGAATGAGCAGTGGCAAAAGGCACTGGCTAACTTTGCAGAGCAGAAAGGCCTGCCAGATAAATGGCTGGAATACGGGCTCTGGCGCTGGAAGGGACTGCCAAAAGGAATGACTGATTTTCTGAACCAGAATAAGATTGATATTGCACCGGAAAAGAAAACTGCTGGCCAGGATGAAGAACTTACAGATGAGCAGAAGGCCAGGGTAGAAAAATTCTCCTGTATTTCAAATGATGAGCGCTCAATTCGAATGAAGGCCCTGCATTGTGTGGGCTGTGGAATCTGCGTGTCCAGATGTGAGTTTGATGCTCTGGAGATTGTTGATTATCGAGTTGAAATTAACCCGGAGAAATGTACTGGGTGCGGGAAATGTTTGCATCCTTGCGTTGTTATTGATTTTGCTCCGAGATAGTTTCGTATAATTATATAATACATAAATCAATACAAGAATGGGAGATGTCAATGAGTATAGGCGAATTTATGGATTCAATAGAATTTGTTCCCTTTCTGATTGTTCCAACTATGTGTGTAGTTGCTGCCATATT
>JAGLQM010000171.1 GCA_023136815.1 Thermoplasmata archaeon | reverse complement strand
AAATGTCAAATTTGGGATAAATCCCCGAATTTTCAATCTTATTTTTGTTTCTATCTATTTTAGGTGCAACGCCCCAATTTTACATATTTATATATATGCGCGCGTGTTTACGACGCGCATACACGCACTACCACACATGCAGGTGGGCAAACGAAATTTCTTGAAACTGTATGTGTTGGAGATGATGATATGACACCCGATGAGAAATATGACGCTGAGAACATTCAGGTTCTAGAAGGCCTGGAAGCAGTAAGAAAGCGACCGAGCATGTACATTGGCAGTACAGACACCCATGGCCTGCACCACTTGGTCTATGAAGTGGTGGACAATAGCATTGACGAGGCAATGGCCGGTTACTGTACCGAGATCAATGTGGTTGTAAAACAGGACGGCAGCGTCAGTGTCCGGGATAATGGTCGGGGTATTCCGGTTGGTCTGCATCCAAAATACAAAAAGCCAGCATTGGAAATAGTTATGACGAAACTTCATGCAGGCGGTAAGTTTGACAATAAGAGCTACAAGGTATCTGGTGGTTTGCATGGTGTTGGAGTATCTGTTGTGAATGCACTGGCAGAATGGCTGGTTGCCACTGTGGAGAAGGATGGAAAGTTCTATGAAATGAGATTTGAGCGCGGCCTGCCAGTTGGAGAAATGGAAGTCTCTGATGGGGCCGAACACAATGGCACAACCATAGTTTTCATGCCAGACCATGAGATATTCGAGACAATTGAATTTGACTTCAATATAATTCTCAATAGAATGAGAGAACTGGCCTTCCTGAACAGCGGCCTTCGCATCACCGTGGAAATTGAAGGCGATGAAGAATCCATGAACATTTTCAAGTATGACGGTGGAATAATAGAATATGTAAGGTACATCAATAGAGCAAAGAACACCTTGCATGCCGAGCCAATTTATTTCTCCGGCTCCAAGGGCGATACCCAGCTGGAAATTTCAATGCAATACACTGACAGCTATCGTGAGGCCATTCACACTTATGCCAATAATATCAATACCATAGAGGGCGGAACCCATCTAAGTGGTTTCAGGGCCGCTCTTACCAGGACACTCAATGATTATGCCAAGAAAAATAAATACATCACAGACAAGAACATGTCCCTGAGTGGAGATGATGTGCGTGAAGGCTTAACTGCCATCATCAGCGTGAAACTGGGAGAACCGCAGTTCGAAGGCCAGACCAAGACAAAACTTGGAAACAGCGATATGCGTGGTATTGTGGAATCACTTGTCAATGATAAGTTGGCAGAGTTCCTTGAGGAAAATCCGAAAATCGCGGAAATCAGCATTCAAAAATCAATTTTATCATCCCAGGCAAGAGAAGCCGCAAGAAAAGCCCGTGAGCTTACCAGAAGAAAAGGATTCCTGGAGGGCGGTGGATTGCCTGGCAAGCTGGCAGATTGTTCAGAAAAGGACCCGGCAAAATCCGAACTTTA
>JAGLQM010000170.1 GCA_023136815.1 Thermoplasmata archaeon | reverse complement strand
AATTAACAGAAAAAAGTGCGGTAGGATGAGAGCCGTAGGATTTCATCCGTGCCCAGAAAATGCGAAGCTTTTTCTGATTGTTTATTAACATAATTAACCCCAATTTGACACTTAGCTCCGCTGAAATGCCAGGAAAACCTTTTGACAGTTTGTGAAATTCACTGTGTTTTCGAGAAAAATTCCAAGATTCTCGCTGATTTTTGAGTGTTTCACACATAATTTCACCCAAAATATGCGCTTTTTCGAGATTTCAAAAACGTTATTTTCGAATTTCATGCAAACGGTCAAATTCTATCTGTGAATTTTCTGGAATAAATGTTTGTGAAAGACCTGCTGGCTACCTTCAAAAATAACTGTCAAATTACATGTTTGAAAAAACCTGAAAAAATTAAAATCATGAAAAATGTCAAAGTTAGGAATTAACAGAAAAAAGTGCGGTAGGATGAGAGCCGTAGGATTTCATCCGTGCCCAGAAAATGCGAAGCTTCCGGGTACGCATTGATTTACTTCAAATAATCATTAGTGATCTTAATAGCACAATACTCACCGCACATGGAGCAAACATCTTCCTCTCCTGGCTCACTTGCTTTTCTTCGTTTCCTGGCAAGCTCCGGGTCAAGACATAAATCAAATTGCGCTTCCCAATTCAATTTCTTTCTGGCCTTGGAAATTGCAATGTCCCGTTCCATGCTGCCGCCTCTTGCCACGTCTGCCACATGGGCTGCAATCTTACTGGTTATTGTGGCAGTTTTTATGTCTTCAACTGTTGGCAAGCAAAGATGTTCAGAGGGGCTAACATCGCATAGGAAATCTGCTCCATGGTAAGCTGCCAATGCCCCACCAATAGCTCCGGTTATGTGATCATACCCTGGTGCAATATCTGTTACCAGAGGCCCAAGAACATAGAATGGCGCATCCTGACAGATGGTCTTCTGCATTCTCACATTTGCCTCAATCTGATGAAGTGGAACATGACCGGGACCTTCAACCATTGTCTGGACTCCAGCTGCTCTAGCCCGCTTTACGCATTCTCCAAGTATTATCAATTCCTGAATCTGTGGGCCATCTGTTGCATCTGCAATACAGCCTGGTCTGAACCCATCTCCAAGGCTCAGGATGAATTCATATTCCTTGGCCAGTTCCAGAAGATAATCATAATTTTCATAAAGTGGATTTTCTTTCCCATTGTGAAGAATCCAGGCAGTTAGGAATGAACCACCACGGCTGACCACACCAGTTAGACGATTGGATTTTTTTAGAGCACTGATGCTTTCCTTGGTAACACCGCAATGAACTGTCATGAAATCTATGCCGTCCTTTGCATGTGTTTCTATTCCTTTAAAAATATCATCCTCGGTCATATTGACGATGGAGCTTTTCCTGGCAAACTCCAGTCCTGCCTGATAAATTGGCACGCTTCCAATGGGTATATTGACCTCTTTTACTATTTTCCTGCG
>JAGLQM010000017.1 GCA_023136815.1 Thermoplasmata archaeon | reverse complement strand
AAGCTGGACGGACTTGTGAAGACCAGTTTCACCAGGAACGGCGGATCATCGATTGGACACCTTGTAACCAGGAAAGGCAAACCATATCTTGCTATTCATGAGGCCAGTAATATTCAATACGGCGAAGATGCTCTCTGCGAATTAGTAAGGGACTCTGTCAGTGACGATTGTATTGTAGAAGTTCGCAGTTATTCTTATAAATCAAGTTCAATTTCAGCTACACATCTTGGAGATTCATATTCATCTGGCTTGCTTGGCTCGGTGGATATCGGTTCGGTATTAAGGGTCGTGAGCTCCGAAGAGAAAACAAGAATCAAAAATTCTCGAAAGGAAGTAAGTGAGAAGCGTATGCGTGATATGGTGCTAAAGAAGGCTGATGACGATCTGGCTATCCGTGCTGAAGAGCTGGAAGTTGCACGAATAGAGGCTTTTTCCCGTTCCGAGGATATCGATAGTATGAAGTCCGAACTGGATACCTTGAGAAGCGGCAGTGTTGCGCTTCTGAAACATCTTACCAGTGATAAGAAAGGTCTTGATGAAGAAGACGTGATTGCTCTAGCGGATAGAAAAGTTGAGCAGATGAAACTCCAGGCCAGAGGAGAAGAACTGGAGAACCGGGCAAGAATTCTTGATGAGAAGGAGAGTAGTCTTCGCAAGAAGGAAATGGTACTGGCCAAGGAAGGGGAGGTCATTCGCAACCGAGAATCAGAGATGATGCAGAAAGGAAAGCGAACAGCCAGGGAAAGGCAGGAGCTTGAATCGCTCTGGACTGACATTTCCGGGGAGACAAAACGGCAGAATCATGCCCGCACTGACCTGGAATTAAAACTTGAGGATTATGTGAAGAAGGAATCTTTGCTTCTAAAAACAGAGGACCGGCTCCAGAAGACAGAGAAGGATCTGGCTAATCGGGAAAATGCAATTCAGCAACTTGGCATGGAGGTGGAAGAAGCTCGTGATTATCTGACCAGACAGGAGAATCATATTGAAGAACTGGAGACAAAGCTTCATTCAGAAAGAAAATCAGCAGCCCATGAGACAAAACGTCTGGATATTCTGGCTCATGAGCTTGATGAAAAGGTAAAATTGCTTGATGACCGTGAAAAGGAGTATCAGCAATGGGGAGCGGCACTTGAATCCAGTGAGGCGCAGATTGCCGCAGACAGGGAGGACTTGGCAGAAAAATTATCCTTGCTGAAAGAGGAAAATGCCGAGTTCCAGCGCGAGAAAAGTACATTAGGTAATGTGAATCAACAACTGGTCAAGATGGAATCCACCCTGAAGGATGAGAAGAAGTCCTTGCGTAATATGTCGCGAGATATTGACAAGAAGGAGCGAGTACTAATCGCAGACGAGGAGCGGTTGAAGGCAGACATGGAAAAACTTGATGATATGGAGAAGGAAATCAAGGGTGCCACAACCGAGATGAGGAAGGAAGAGCATCGTCTGGCCAGAGAGAATGAAAAACTTCAGGACAGCTTCAAGGAAATTGAAGAATTGACCATTCAAGCAGAACAGCGTATCGAAGAAATAGCAAAACAGGGCAAGAAACTTGAGGATAAGGCAGCAGCTCTGGAAGATGAAGGCACCCAGATTAACGCAAAAAAGAAAGAGCTGGTCAAGGACAGACAGCGTCTGGATAAGGACGTTGCCAAGCATGAGAAGCAATTTAACCTTCAGCAGGAAAAGCTGGCTAAGGAAGAAGATAAGCTCAAGAACCGGGAAGATGTGCTCAAGGATGCGCATATTGACATTGACCGGCACCGCTCTGCACTTGATGCCCTGAAACTGGAACTTGATCAGCGAGAGAAAGAGCTGGATGACAAGGATGATGGCATAGCAGACCGGGAGTCGTTAGTTGAGTCCTCGGAAAAAGAACTGGCTGAAACTCAGAAAATTTTTGAAAGGGAATCTACCAGGAAGGATAAGGAAATAGAACGCAAGGAAGCGGCCATTCACAAAAATGCTGATAAAGTTAAGGAACAGCGTGAAGCCCTGAAAGCCCACGAAAAAGATATTAACCAGGAAATGGTAAATGTCAAGACAGAAATGGCAAAGGTCATGATTGCAAGAGAAGAACTTGATATGGAAGACAGGAATTTCAGAGATCATGAGAAGATGCTCCTGGCTAAAGAAGAAAAGCTCAAGGCCCAGGAATGGAAGCTGGAGAAAAAGGCAGATGATATGCGTGAGGAAATTCTCGCAGAATTCCAGAGCCAGCTTGATGATTTGGAAGCAAGAGAACTGGCACTGGCCGATAAGGAAGAGAAGTGGAAGAAAAGGCAAGACGAATTATCCAGATTGAAAAATCGGTTGGCCGACTTGTAACTCTAACACGAAAAATCAATTTTGGATTGTTTGTTTACAAAAGTCCATACCAATGAGTTTATATATTATACAAAGAAGTGTACCAACATTGATATATATACTATTTTGAAACGTTTACCATGGTGATGTCATACTTGGGGCAAGAAATATAATCACAAACATAATGACAATATTCATACTCATGGTCGCAATGCTGGTCTATGTGAGGAAATTAAAATGAAATCTCTTGCTGTCATGCTGGCATTTACTGTTATTATCTCCGGACTGGCAAGCATGAGTCAGGCACAGTATGATGAACTGATTCTCCGTGTGGCAATGCAGGATGACCTGAAGACCACCAACCCACTAACTGCCGGAGATGTCTGGACCTGGAATGTTATTGGGTATCTTTATGACGAACCACTAAAAATCAATCCAGATACAGATGAATTAATTCCTTACATTGCAGTTGGTTCTGCGGCAAGTTCCACTTCTCTTGATTATGTAGATTGGACTGACTGTGATATTGGAGAATTTGATTATACGTCATCCAGCTCCTGGAATTCAAATAATGGCGAGGCAGTCATTTTCTATGACTTTGAGGATGTTTACTGGCATGATGGAGAGCGGATGGACATTCGGGATATTATGTTCAGTATGCACGCAACTGCTATGAATCCAGACTGGTCCAGTTCCATGAACTGCCTGAAGGATGATGCCGGAAGAAATCTCTCCAATTATTCCAGAACCAGTTGGCTGAGCATCCAGAAGGTCTGGGAAAGTTCTGATGGCCTCCAGGCAGCATTGAAATTTGTCCTCACAGAGCAATACAATGACTTCTTCAGAAACACATTGTCAACTTTCCTTTTACCGGAACATATCTGGGCATACAAAGTATCTGGCCAGAATGTTGACATAGCAAAAATCTGGTTTGACCATGGTTATAATGTCTCTGCCAGCAATTCCTGGAAACTTGACCTTGCGCAAATCTATGATAATCCTGAACCAGTGGGAAGTGGCCCATTCAAATGGGATTACTGGGAAGTAGACCAGTTATCGAAAATTACAACTTACAGAGACCATTTTTACAAGTCAGGATACAAGTATGAAAATTATTGCCTGGATGCTGATGATAAAAGCCTGGCCAGGCAGCCGAACATTGATGGCATTGTTTACAAAATCTACAAGACTGCTGAAGCTGCGGTTATGGCACTCCGAAATGACGATATTGATTACATTGCCTGGACTGTTCCGCCAACATTTGTTCGGGAATTGGCCAAAGAGCCAGGTGTTGCACTATCTCAATCGTCCCAGTCAGGATTTGAGTATCTAGCCTACAATATGCGCAGAGAATCATTTGGCTATAATGAGGATGGAAATGATACTGGCAAGCCATTAAGACAGGCTATTGCCCATTGCATTGATAAGAATCGGATTAATTCACGCATAAACCTGAACTTTGGAATTGCTGGAGAAGGTCCTATCTGCCAGATCAGTGAGTGGTTCAATGATTCGATTCCCAGATATGGCTTTGACCCTGATGGAGCCATTGATATTCTCAGAAATGCCAACTACACTTTAGAAAACCCAGATGAGTACCCGGGGCCAACTAATCATTGGAGTAATCCTGATGGAAGCCCAATTGGCAGTGTCCCTGGAGGCGTAATTGAGATTCTGACACCAGAGGCAAATTATGACCCCATTGTTACACAGCCTGGCCTTATGATTGCCGAACAGCTCCAAGATATAGGAATTAATGCCAGATCTGTGGCAATGGATTTTGGCTCCATTGTTAATCAAATTGACCAGCGAGACTTTGACATGTATATGCTTAATTGGCGTATTGGCTCAGACCCAACAGATTTTCTGCATGCTTTTTTCCATTCCAGCCAGGCAGAGGAAGGGCAAAATTATCCTGGGTATCTGAATGAGAGCTTCGATGAAATAATAGATTTAGCAAGGCAGACTGATGATGAAGAAGTTCGACTAAAAGCAATATTTGACGCACAGGCCAGTATTGTCTATGACTTGCCCTATGATGTGCTGTATTATCGGAATAACATTGAAGCTTATCGTTCTGACAGATTCACAGGCTGGGTTGTTGGAGATACTGGCTCAATTTTCAATTTAAAATCAATTTACAATATTCGGGCTCCAAGCCCATACAAAGTTATGGCGCAATTTGTGAGTCCTCCATCTGCAGTTGTCTCAAATTCCGCCACCCAGATTACTGTTTTTGTCAAGGACCAGGACGGGAATCCACTTCAGGGAGCATATGTTCTTCTGAATGCCAGCATGGGAATAATAGATCATGTTCATGCTAATACAACATCCACCGGCAAGGCCACATTCACATTTACCGCGCCCTATGTTGACCACAATGACGATGATGCAATGAATAATGGAATCAAGGTGACAATTCAAATAGAGAGTGCAACATATGAAAAAAATGGTATGATGTATAACCCGGCACCTAGCAGGCTGACACTCATTACTGTTTACTCTGAGGGAGTTCCATTCCTGTCTGTGTCAATGTCCGCAGACCCTGATGTAATTGACCCGGATATAAGCTATGATGGAACAACATTGGGCTTTACCCATATTGAGGTGGAAGTGACATATCAAAATGGCGAGCCAGTTCAGGGAGCAATTGTAGCAATTAGTGTTTCTCCAGCGACACCATCTTTAGATCCTGCATATAATACCACAGATGCAGAAGGAAAAGCTGTTTTCAAATTTACTTCAATAGATGAGCCAAATGATGATGATTATGTTAGAGAATACGTAGTAACCGCATATGCTGAACATCCCACTGACCTGGAAACAAAACCTGGGGATAATTCAATCAGTGTTTATGTTGTGGACAAAGATCTTAGCCCACCGCCTCCACTGCCGCCAGAAATTACACATTGGAACGAAATTATTATGATTGCCAGTGGCATATTCCTGGCTGTGGTTATTATTATAATATTTGGGAGAAGTCGAGGACATTAAATGTTCGAGATATGGATTGTAAGTAATAGAAGAAAAAAATCATAATTTGATTATCTCATGGCTTCCATCACCCTCAATCAGTACTACGCTGGGAACCGTGTCCTTGTAATGGTCTGCGCTGGTAAATATTGATATTAGCCTATCATCAAAGAAATACCGATGCCCAGCAGTCTGTTTATTGTGGCCTCTGATAAATAGTTCCAGATGATTAGTTTCCATGAACTCATCAAAAACGTCCTGTCCAAAGGTATAGAATATGCCCCGTTTATCGTTCATTACAAAGCCTTTCTGAGGCTCAATTGCAGGGTCATTCCACAGCAGGTCCAGATATTCATCTCTGAATCCTCTATCTTGATGTTCCAGAGCTTCAATATCGGCTAGTATTTTCAAATGCCTGGATATGCCCCCGTGAATGCCGAAAATTCGGTCGTCCCACAGGGCAGCAATAGGCAGCTGGGTGAATGCGCCATTGTACAACCAGTATACTGTTTCAGGGTACTTTTCAACCACCGAATCCATGAATCCCCACTTTGTGTTTATGCCCTGGAATTCATGGTTACCTCGTGTGTAAAAAAATCTATCTGGCTCCTGATGAATATGAGCTAAAATCAAATTCATGCATTCCACATTGTGAGAGCCTCGGTCAACAATATCTCCCAGAAATACAATTTTCGCATCATGCTGTTCTGCAATTCTGAAGGCAGCTAACATACTGTCCATATCACCATGTATGTCTCCAGTGAAAATCGTTGTACCGCTTAGCCTGGCAATATTTGGTTGTTCTGCTAGAAGAGATGTTGATATTTTCAGAAATTTTGTGATTTCCTGGTAACCAAGCCAGTCAGTTTCCAGCGGTTTATCAATTATGCGGCTGCTGATTTGGAATGTGTCCATTGGTCAGTTATCTTCAGAGAGCTTAAAAGTATTTTCCCATTGGATTAATCAAGGCTTTGCATCAATGTTTTAATCCATGCTGTTGAATACTTTTGGTGCTGCGCCATTCTTCATTAGAATACCTATAAATACTTCCAGGGTAATGGCATGAATGATAGGTATGAGAATCCACAGAGTATTATCGGTGGGGCTTGCAATGCTTTTGCTGTCTGGATTTTTTACAGGACTGGCCATAGCAGAGAATGACTCACTTCATGTCATAATGACAGTTGAGGACAAACATTATGTTGTAGGGGACACCGTAACCATTGAGGTTCGGGTGTACGATAAAGGAGTATTGGCAGATGCCAGTAATATTACATTGGGCGTAAGCCAGCATCACAATTTTAACAATCCAATTTCGCTGAACTTAACAAATGATGTTACAGGAATATACACAGGAATTTACACAATCACGGCAAATGACAATCATCACAATCTTTATTTCTTCCACGAGACCTGGTTAGGCAGTGACCACGAAGTTGTGGACCATCACGATTATGCTGTTGAGATTGATGTGTATTCTGTCCAAGATACTGTAGACATAAGCTTTGACGGCCAGAAAATAGTCAATGCCAGACCTGGGGATGTTGTTACAGCCACAATCCTTGTCAGAACTGGCGACACACCAATTCCAATTACCGGTTTCGACCACCTTTACATTGAGGATCAGGATGGGACACAGCAGAATCTCTCTTACAGGGCTGAAACCACTGGCATATACCTGACAGATTTCATAGTGCCAGAAATCGTTCACAGTCAGGTTTATGAAATATATGCAGACCCCATAGATATTGGGAATCATGATTCCGCAGTCATCAACGTAAACGTGCTGGATGTCTGGTATCATAAACTCATATCCGGCACAACAACATCTTTTGAAATTTGCGTGGCAGACCTTGAAGGTCAGCCAGTGGAAAATGCCAGCTTTGTGATTGTCAGTAATAATTGGCAGCATGATACTTATACAGGAACCACAAATGCATCTGGAATGGCCATTGTTCATGCAACAGACATTTATGGCTATGTTGGATTCAGTGGATATGTGCTGGCAGATGGTCTTAACCAGACAATCATGGGGTCAGTAATAAATCAGGTTGCAGACGACCCTCATCATGATGAGTTTGACATAATCTGGGAAGGCAGCCAGACAATGTTCAAGGTCGGAGATGGCATAACAATACCATATGGTGCCTATGATGCCACTGCACCTGCTGGAAGCCGCACAATATACTATTATGTGGAGGCATTGGGAACCGATTTTATACTATCTTCTGGCAATTACGGTGACCATGTTGAAGGCACAAGAGAGGTTGTTGATTCAGGAAGTATTGTAACCAGCCCAACTGGTAAATTTAATTTGGAATTCACGGCACCTGATGACCAGTGTGCCCTTGAGGTGAGATTTGAAGTGCCCCTGAACCATGAAGACTTCCTCAATGAAGATTATGACCGTGACGACAGTATGTTCTACGAGGTCTGGCCGGAACATCAGTGGAATACCCAGGGATTCATCTTCTATGCTTACGAAGGCGATCTGGACGGCAGCAGTGATGTCGGAATCAGCGGTGGAAGATTCAATCCCGGCGAGGCAGGAACCATAACTGTGAATATGGATACCCAGAACGGTGACCGGATAATGGCATTCTGGGGTATCGGCGATGGGAGCCTCGATGAGGCAGATATCTATGACCCCGAATGGATGAGCTGGGTACCTGCTGGAAACATACTAATGCTCCAAACTAATGATGATGGAAAGCTTGAAGGCGACTTTCATGTGCCAGTATTCATAGAGGACCAGGATGTGACAGTGGTTGTGGGATTAGTGGGAGCAGACGGAATACCACATTTTGACTCAAAGACAATATCACCAGGTGGTGTGAGTTACACAATGTGGCTTATCATAATAATTGTCATTGCAATTATTCTGGCTGTTGCTGCAGTGTTCATCAAATCCAGGTTCTTCTAGTAAGCTGCTGTCAATTTGAACTGTATGCTTACTAATGCAAAACCCCTTAATCCAATAGGGAATACAGGTTAGCATGGGAATAGATTTCTCCGGTATTGTAGAAGCAAGGCCATGCCAGCTCAAGGATCTCAAGGGCAGAGCAATTGCAATTGATGGGTATAATTCATTATATCAATTCCTGTCCAGCATACGTCAGCGTGATGGGACGCCGTTAATGGATTCAAAAATGCGAGTAACGTCGCACCTTTCCGGGGCGTTTCAACGGACTGCCAGTCTTCTTGAGGTCGGAATAAAGCCAATATATGTTTTTGACGGCAAACCGAATCCCCTGAAAGCCAGTACCCTTGCAGATCGTCGTCAGCGGAAAGAAAAGGCCAAGGAGCAATGGCAAGAAGCTCTGGAGGCAGGAGATCTGGAGACTGCCAGAATCAAAGCGCAGCAGACCTCAAAGCTAACAAGAGAAATGGTTAGCCAGGCGAAAGATTTATTCGATTTTATGGGAGTTCCATGGGTTGATGCTCCCGAAGAAGGCGAAGCGCAGGCCAGCCACATGGCCAGAAAGGGAGATGTGTATGCAGCTGGCTCTCAGGATTTTGATGCATTACTTTTTGGCACTCCAATTCTGATTCGAAATATGACACTGGCTGGCCGCAGGAAGATGCCTCGCAGGAATGTTTATATTGATGTAGTTCCAGAAACATTAACTCTCCAGGATACGCTGGACGCTCTTGATGTAACTCTTGAGCAGCTTATTGATGTTGGAGTGATAATGGGCACTGATTTTAACGAGGGTGTTAAGGGCATTGGTCCGAAAAAAGGACTCAAACTGGTGAAAGAATATGGCTCAGGAGAGGCAGCCATAAAAGCCAAAAAATTAGATGTGCCAGGCTTCCAGAATGTCAGGAATGTGTTTCTAAAACCAAATGTAACTGATGATTATGAACTGGAATGGAAAAGCATGGACCCCGGTGCAATTGAGGACTTGCTATGCGATGATTATGAATTTTCAAGACCAAGAATACAATCCACACTCGGTAAAATCGCCGAAGGTGAGAAGGCAAGAAGCCAGCAATCTCTGGATGCCTGGTTTTGATGGGATTAATGGCCACCCCAGGCTTTCGTGAATCTGGATTATTCACGTTAAGACGCAAATTTGACAAAGATGAATTGTTCACTCCAGTTTATAAGGCCAGTATTTGGCACCGCCTTCCAGTAATTTTGTCCTTGTAAATCCCCAATGCTTGAGTCTGAGATAGCCCTCGTATGCATCCTTTCCATGATTGCAGATGACAATGATGTCCTTGTCCTTGTACTGCTCTATTTCAGCAAGCCTGGACTCAAGTTCAGCAAGTGGAATATTGACTGCTCCAGGAATTGTTCCGAGGATGAATTCCGGCTCCATTCTGATGTCCAGTAAGAGTCCGTCCCAATCAGGACTCTCTATCATCTCCTTTGTATCGGTGGGACCCAGGCCATCCAGCCTTCCACTGAGTTTGTTAATCATCACGTGACATGCTAAATTGATAGGGTTAATTGCGGTTGAGAATGGAGGGGCGTAGGCAAAATCCATATTGGCCAGGTCATGGACTGTGGCCTTCATTACCAGGGCCACCACAATGGCATCAATGGGCTTGTCCACCACACCTAGGCCGATAATCTGGGCTCCCAGGAGCCTCCCTGTGGTCTTCTCTGCAATCAGTTTTATGCAAATCTTCTTGCTGCCTGGATAGTAATGAGCCCTATCATTCGCAGGCACCATTACGGTGATTGAGTTAAGGCACAGATTATTTGCTTCCCTCTCATTTAGACCTGTCTTGGCAGCAGACATCTCAAATGCCTTCACAGCAATGGTTCCCAGTGCACCTGGAAAGCTTGATTCGTCTCCGGTGAGGGTGAGGGCGGATATTCTTGCCTGCTTGTTAGCGGTCGATCCCATTGGAATCCAGGTTTCGGAGCCAGATACGGTTCCCACAGTTGTTGCGCAGTCCCCTGCTGAAAAAATGTCAGGGTCGCTGGTTCGGCCCTGTTGGTCAACTTTAATTGCCCCGCGAATGCCAAGTTCCAGGCCTATTTTCTTGGCCAGTACATTGTTTGGCCTTACGCCGATGGACATTATAACAAGGTCTGTTGGAAAATTCTCGCCGGTTGTTTCAATGGTGAGTTGCGGGCCATTTCCAATGGATTTCACCTGATGGCCAGTGAGTATTTTTACTCCCTTGCTGACCATGTGTTTCTCAACATGCAAAGCCATATCCATATCAAATGGCGGCAAAATCTGGGGCAGCATTTCCACAATAGTCACATCCCAGCCGATGTCCTTCATGTTCTCTGCCATCTCAATACCAATAAATCCTGCTCCGATTATGGTGGCATGGCCGCAAACCGGTGTGCCAGTTTGTGTTCTGTCCAGTATAGCCGCCATGATGGAATCCGCATCCCTTACCGAGCGTAATGTATGAACCCTGTCCAAATCAGCACCAGATATTGGCGGTACAATGGCCTCTGCGCCTGTGGCAAGGAACAACTTCCCATATCCAAGCTGGAATTCCTGGCCCGAAATCATATCTTTAATTGAAACCGTGTGTGCTGACCTGTCAATATCAGTCACTTCATGACGAACCATAATATCCAGATTGCTGAATTCCTTGTGTGATTCTGGTGTCTTAACAACAAGCTGGTCCCTGGTTGTGATTACGCCCCCAAGATAATATGGCAGGCCACATCCAGCATATGACACGTCATGGTCCTGGGTTATGACTATTATTTTCCAGTCTCTCTTTTCCCTTCGGGTTTTGGCTGCCGCTTTGGTTCCTGCTGCAACGCCGCCAATAACTACCAAATCATAATGCTCCATAATTCTCACCATTAATTGATGTCAAACCGAACCAGGCTAGGATATTTATGATTTCCTCCTTTGAAGCCTAACTT
>JAGLQM010000169.1 GCA_023136815.1 Thermoplasmata archaeon | reverse complement strand
TAGCGGCCTGTTCGCCGCCCATAACTGAAATACGAGCATTGGGCCACATCCATAGCTGTCGTGGGCTGTATGCCCTGCCACACATGCCGTAATTGCCTGCTCCAAAGCTGCCGCCAATTAGTACCGTGAACTTGGGAACCTGGGCATTTGTCACTGCAGTTACCATTTTTGCACCGTTCTTGGCTATTCCTTCGGCCTCGTACTTGCTTCCAACCATAAAGCCAGTGATATTTTGCAGGAACACCAGTGGTATCTTCCGCTGGCAGCATAACTCAATAAAATGCGTGCCCTTGAGCGCACTCTCTGAGAACAGTACGCCATTATTGGCCAGTATGCCCACCGGGTACCCCATAATATGAGCAAATCCGGTTACCAGGGTCTCGCCATAGAGTGTCTTGAACTCCTGAAATTTAGAGCCATCAACCACCCTGGCTATGACATCTCGAACATCAAATGGTATTTTTGGATTCTTTGGAATAATGCCGTAAATTTCTTCAATCGGATACTTTGGTTCTTCAGGTTTTCGGACCTTGATGAATGTCTTTGGCTGGCGGTTCAGGTTCTCAATAATATTACGGCCAGTATGAAGTGCCTGCTCATCGTTTAGTGTATAGTGGTCAGAAACACCAGACTTGCGGCAGTGGACATCTGCGCCTCCCAAATCCTCTGCGCTAACTTCCTCGCCGGTTGCTGCTTTTACCAGAGGCGGACCTCCGAGGAAAATGGTTGCATTGCCCTTCACCATTACAGTCTCATCTGACATGGCTGGCACATAGGCGCCTCCTGCGGTACACGAGCCCATGACAATGGCGACCTGGGGAATCTTCATGGCAGACATTCTGGCCTGATTGTAGAATATTCTTCCGAAGTGTTCGCGGTCAGGGAACACCTCATCCTGCAAGGGCAAGAACGCGCCGCCTGAATCAACCAGATACACACATGGAAGATTGTTCTCCATGGCAATCTCCTGGGCCCGAAGATGTTTTTTCACGGTCATTGGGAAATAGGTTCCGCCTTTCACGGTTGCATCATTGGCTATTATCATCACTTCCCTGCCATGGACAATGCCTATGCCAGTCACAACGCTGGCACATGGCGCCCTATTCTTGTACATTCCCAGGGCTGCCAATGGATTCAATTCCAGGAACGGGGAGTCAGGGTCAAGTAATGCATCAATCCTCTCCCTGGCCAGCATTTTGTTTCTGGACTTGTGAAGCTCTATCTGTTCAGAGCCGCCGCCTGCCTGTGCCCATTCTATCTTTTCCTTCAGGTCGGCAATCATTTTCAAATAATGTTCTTTATTTTCTTTGAATTCCTGGCTATTGGGGTCAATCTTATTGTCAATTACATCCATCTAATCACTCTCCATTTTTTCCATGTCCACAAGCACTTCGCCAATATCAACCTGGTCCCCTGGCTTGAAATGTATTGCCTCGATCTTTCCAGAATAAGGCGCTTTAA
>JAGLQM010000168.1 GCA_023136815.1 Thermoplasmata archaeon | reverse complement strand
CCTTTAACTGAACAATTCATCACCTTTCATCCGCAAACCTGAAGGTTGCGGCATTCAGGCGAGACATGTTCAGTAAAATTAGACAATTGTCGAAGACCCTGAGCATACCTTTTTAAACCATGTTTAAATTTTCGGTGGCAAGGATGGGATGCCAATGAGCAAAACAGGTATTGTAAGTTATGGTGGATATGTGCCCTATTATCGTATCGAAGCCGGAAGCATCGGTGCAGTATGGGGCGTTGATGGAACTGCGAGAGGGAAAGGTCTTGGGATAATCAGAAAATCTGTGCCCAGTCCAGACGAGGATGTTATCACAATCTCGGTAGAGGCTGCAAGAAAGGCAATGAAATGCTGCAAGGCTGACCCACAGAAAATTGGCGCGATTTACGTTGGTTCGGAATCTCACCCCTATGCGGTGAAGCCAACAGCCACAATAGTTGCCGAGGCAATCAGTGCCGCGCCCAATCTAACTGCGGCGGACATGGAATTCGCCTGCAAGGCCGGAACAGCAGGAATTCAGGCATGCATGGGCCAGGTGTCCAGCGACATGATAGAATACGGCATGGCAATTGGCGCAGATACCTCACAGGGAGCACCTGGTGATGCTCTGGAATATTCTGCTTCTGCTGGTGGGGCTGCTTTCCTAATCGGCAAGAAAGATTTGGTTGCCGAGATTAATACAACATTATCATTCACAACAGATACACCAGACTTCTGGAGGCGTGAGGGGCAGATGTACCCGAGACATGGCGGTCGTTTTACTGGAACGCCAGCATACTTCAAGCACATAAATTCCTGCGCTAAGATGCTCTTCGACAAGATGGGCACCAAACCGGAGGATTATGACCATGCAATCTTCCATCAGCCAAACGGCAAATTCCCGCTGCGAATTGGCGGTGCAATGGGCTTTAACAAGGAACAAATGGAGCATGGACTGCTTACCCCAGTAATCGGAAATACTTACTCGGGTGCAGTACCACTGGGCCTGACAAATGTACTTGACCATTCCAAGCCTGGCGACAGAATATTCGTGGTTTCCTACGGCTCCGGCGCAGGTGCAGATGGATTTGATATCACAGTTACAAATGGCATCAAGAAGCATAAGAAAATGGACACACTACCATTATCTAAATCAATAGAGAACTTTGAACTTCTGGATTATGCCACTTATGCGAAGTTCCGCGGCAAGATAAACATGGGGAGTGTGGCATAATGCGTGAAGTAGCAATCATCGGAATCGGCGAGACCAAGTTCGGTGAATTATGGGAAAAGTCCCTCCGCGATTTAGGAATCGAGGCAGGCTTCAAGGCAATGGAAGATGCTGGAATATCCGGAAGCGATATAGACGCAATGTTTGTTGGAAACATGTCTGCTGGCCAGCTAATTGATCAGGAACATATCGCTCCAATCATTGCGGACTATTCAGGAATGGCTGAGAAAAATCTACCTGCAATCAGAGTAGAGGCAGCCAGTGCATCTGGCGGACTTGCACTTTCCCAGGGTTATATGGC
>JAGLQM010000167.1 GCA_023136815.1 Thermoplasmata archaeon | reverse complement strand
CTGTTAATTATGTTAATAAACAAAAAGTGCGGGGGAAGGGATTTGAACCCTCGAAGGACTAACCACTAGGCCCTCAACCTAGCCCCTTTGGCCATGCTCGGGTACCCCCGCTAGACGAATATAATCGTTATTAATTTGAGTTGTTGCGAGTCTGACTGAGCCCATTATGGTTCAGTCAAGACCGACGGATGCGTTTAGCTTTTTGTTATTATAAAGTAGCCGTCTTCTAATTGGACATTGATGTATTTACTATGTCCTGGCTGGCGAATACACTTCACCTATAAATAAGTTAAAGAGAACTATTTTATCGAACTCCTTGCCAGTTCTGCATGTTTCACGCCTTTTATGGATTTGATGGCATCTGCCAGCTCATTAAGTTCAAATGAGCTGCCTTGGGCTATTACAACTTCCATGCAGGTTTTATCATCCAGTCGAACAATGTTCGAGCAGTGAATTATCTCATTATGTTTATGCTGAACATTTGCCAGTTTCTCCACTACGCCTGAACTGTCATGGTCATAGGTTATGGTTATAGAGCCAACAACAGTTCCTATGCCCTTTTCCCAATCTTCTGCAACGATATACTGCCTTATCATGTCCCGCACAGCCTCCGAGCGGTTTGAATATTGCTGTTTCTCAATGAGTTCATCAAATTTTTTCAGAAGCTCTGGCTCAATAGAAATTCCTATTCTTGTAACCTTTTCCATTTTATCACCATATGTTACTATCCTGGCGTATGCGTGCTACGTTTATAAGTTTTTTTGCTACTTGGCTGATTAAAACACACCACGCCCTACTGCTGCAAGTTTGCTTGTCGATCAAACTTGGGTCTTAAACTATCATTAAACGGGTTGCTGTCCAAAAGAAATAGCGTTCCAATAATCATAAAATACTCCGCCGCCTTCCTCTTCCCCATGCGTATTGATGTTGTGGACAATGGTGGCCAATGGACCCATCGGGAATGGCGGGTGCTGAAATACCTGGGTATTGAATCCAAGATTATCCCAAATACCATTGATTTTGATGAAATTGAGGTTGACGGTCTTGTACTCTCAGGCGGTGCTCCCAGAATCGGAACCGAGGCTATCAAGCTGGGCAATACTGCGGATATTCTGGATAAAGCGAACTTTCCTATTTTGGGCATATGCATAGGTGCCCAGTTCATTGTTACCCATTACGGAGGAAAGGCCGATGCCGCAGAGACCGCAGAATTCGGGGCCATGGATGTCATAATCACCGAGTCAGGCGATATTCTGGAAGGTATTAATACACCATTCAAGGCCTGGGAATCCCACAATGATGAGATCAAGATTTTACCGGAAGACTTCATCAACCTGGCACACTCCGAGTCCTGCGCTATCCAGGCCATCCAGCACAGGGAGCCTCCCTTCTATGGGTTCCAGTTCCACCCCGAGGTGGATGACACCCAGTTCGGCAAGGAGATGTTCGAGAACTTCATCGAAATTGTCAGGAAACTCAAGGAGTGATCCTCCAGCTGAATCCCTTTTTTTCAGGGTGAAAGAATGCCCTTTGTCAAAAAACGTTACAG
>JAGLQM010000166.1 GCA_023136815.1 Thermoplasmata archaeon | reverse complement strand
TGGCTGTCTGGATGGCAGACATTGTCTCGCCGGTATTTGACACTATAATTACCAAATCATCTTTCTCAACTATTGGGGTGATTGTCTCGCCCACGAAAAATACTTTCAGACCAAGCTGGACAAGCCGTATTGCAAAGGCCTTGCTCATTGTCCCAGACCTGCCAACACCATAAATGAATACCTTATTTGTGCCTAAAATACTGTCAATAAGAAACATGCGCTCCAAGTCCTGCTCCTTTGCCAGGGATTCCTTCACTCTTTTCAGGATATAATCTTCGGCCAGGGTCAAAATATCACTTCTTTTTCTTGGTCGTCTTCTCTGAAGGTACAGATTTCTTTTTAGCTGTTTTCTTTGCCTCGGCCAGACTTTTGACCCCTTTCACAGCCGTTTCTTCAGTCCCTTCCTTGGTTGCTTCCTCTGCCTCTTTCTCAGCTTCCTTTACCTTCTGGCGTTCTGCCTTCGCTTCTCGCTTGGCCAGCACACGTTCCAAAATAACCTTCATATACATTGCGTCATGTTCCAGAAGCGGCGAGCCAGAAATAATAGTCATATCAAAATCATTGTCAAGAATGCATTCAGCCAGAGGCTCGAATTTTAAATCACCCTTCTTAATTGGTGTGTACCTTATCTCATTACCATCCTCATGCTCCACTCCTGAAAAATGGGTGTATAACTTTCCCTTGGTGAACTTCTTCACCTTATCGAGTAGTTCTTGAAAATCTTCCTTTTTCTTCAATGCACCATTGCCTCTAGCATGAACATGTGAGAAGTTGATGACCGGCACTGGACCTTTGACCTTGTTACATATCTTGATTATCTCATCATAATCCCCGAAAATTTCCTGACGACCGCTGGTCTCAAGGCCAATTGGCACCTTGATTTTGAACTCGTTATACCATTCCTGAATCAATGCCACATTTTTCAATATAGTCTCGGTTGCATCTTTCTTGGAATATTCACCATACATGCCCAGGTGAGTTACAACTATTTCCGCATCCATTGCCTTGGCCAGTATTCCTGCCCAGCGAATGCTTTCTATGCTTCTCTCAGTGAGATCATTATTTGCCACAAGATCCATATAATAAGGGGTATGAACTGATAATATTACATCCAAATTCTTTGCAATCTCCCCAAGCTCTCTGAGATGGTGGTAGTTCCTGGCTATCGGGTTAATCATTGATAGAATCAAATCGCCCTTCTGGATCGGTTCGTTCAGTGGAGCAATTTTACGATTCTTACCAGTGCCCCGGAGAACCTCGATTATAAGTTCATCCTCAATCTCGGTTGGCTTAAGACCAATGTCATCCACTGTAGCAAACCTGTCTGCCACATTGGTTCTGACTATCTGGACCTCCAGTGCTGTAAGTCCGAGTGTGTGTACATCTTCTATTCCATCCCTCAATGTTCGTCCTTTGCAGGAAAGGGGTATGCCAGAAGGACCAAAACGTATCATAATTATTCACCATGTATATTTAGGATATTCACCGGGTATAACAAACCACTATTTAATTATAGCCCGTAATAGTTATATTTTAACCCAAATTTGACATTTA
>JAGLQM010000165.1 GCA_023136815.1 Thermoplasmata archaeon | reverse complement strand
CTATAATTTTGCTCTACATCCTGTAACCACTTCATAGCCAACATCGCACTGGCAGATTCCGATATTCTTTCAAATACTTGTCCATATGTAAGTATTACCCTACGTACTTTCTCTTGTCGATCTTCCCTGCGGTAATGTTTGGCTAATCTAATTGCAGCGGCTTCAGCAGCCCAAGGGGCAATGTTTTTTTCGTCCGAGGGGTTAGCCACCCGTTGCAAGCGATCCTCTAAATCGGTTATTATTTTGCATTTGTGATTTTCAGCCAGAGAAACCTTCTTGTTGTTCCACAGGCAGTCATATGCGATCCCCCAAAGGCCGCACTTACTATCTTCTGCAACGTCATCCTCGTAAGCAATAATAGCATCCCGAACTTTCGCTATTCTCTTCTCGTTGTTTATACTTATTGCAAGCTCAAGAGCATGTTTCAGCTTTGTTATCACATCAGTCTTAAATTTATGGCAATTTCCCCTAACAATATCGCAAATAGCATCGATTCTTACGTGAGCCATCTGAATGTCGGGGGGGCTGTCGTTCACCTTCTTATTGAAATCCCATACCAGCCCAGCATAACGGGCTTTCAGGATGGGGTGTTTTGCAGACTTAGCACGTTGGGTCCAATATTGCAGCATTTCAGAATCCACTAAAGCCAGGCTAGGTGACTCCATCATTTGTCCATGATCATTAGGAAAAATAGCCATAGGTCCAAAATAGGTACCCCAACCATTTTCATTGTCTTGATGATTCTCAGAGAAACCGAAGGCCATCAGTTCTGCCTTGGTGTCAATATCAATCTCTTGACCATTATTTTCTATCCGCTTTCTCAAATTACCAATTGCGGATTCAATGTCCCCTTCATAGAAGCAATCATTTCGGCCATCAAAATCGGCCAAGATTTGACGAAGTCCTGCTTGCTGATTGCCCATAATATTTACTCTTGATCCTTTCCGCCGGAATCTATCGTATCCTTCACTGTGAGAGGCTGCCTACTTCGGACTGATTGGGCTTTTCGAGCTGATAACCAGACTTGCCTGTTTTTATGCTTTTAACTCGCCGTGGATAAACATCCCGTCCGCCTCCAAACAAACTGCGAAACAGCCTTATTTTGTCCTCGGTAGGAGATGTATTGCTAATTGTGGTTTGAACATCAGTTTCAAAAACATCGGTCGTATTGCTCTCAAGCTGAATTATCTCCTCCAAAATCTGCTGTCGTCTGGATTCGATATCAGCCAACTTTTGACGAAGCCGATTGAGTTTCTGTTCCTTATTGCCATCCATGAATACATTTCGTTTTAGCTATAAACTATTTATTCGTTTTTCGAGTTCTGAAAGTTGCTCTAAAATATTTTCAAATTTCGGCGGTTCATTGAAAAACATGGCCGACATTTCTCGATAATCACGTCCAATAGAAGACAATCTTTCATCACGAGGTATCAGATGAAAACTCCCTGGACGAGCCTGGTTATATTTAGCCCAGCCGGAATGATAAAACATATCTTTGTGATTTGTCACGCTTTTAAGCAGTTCAAGATCTGCCAAGGCATCATCAACAACCCCTGCCTGACTCATTGCTGCGACATCAGCATAATGACGCGAATAACGCAAA
>JAGLQM010000164.1 GCA_023136815.1 Thermoplasmata archaeon | reverse complement strand
ATTCAAAGAAATTCGGCATCAATGTGAAAGAAGCCCAGACTCTCTTTGACCAGGCAAAGGACCAGAAAGATAAGGATTATCAGATGGCACTGGCAACAATGAAGAAGACAATTGATGTTGTGAACAGTGAGATAGATGCCTTCAGGCCACAGCTTGTTGCGAACATTATCGTTGAAAAGGTCCAGATAGGTGAATGGGTTGACACAGACCTGGTAATCAAGAATGAAGGTAAGGCCCTTGCCAAGGATGTAACTATAAGCATTATTGGTGATATTTCTGCTGGAGGTTATGTGCCAGTCGAGACCCTCAGGGGCGGCGGTGGTGAAATAACCCAGAATATTAAGATGAAATTTGAAACTCCTGGAGATGTACCTATCATAATCAAATTATCATCAACAAGGATAATGGATGGAAAGGTCTTTGAGGATGAGTCCAACGACCATGTCTTTGTCATGGAAGCGAAAATCGAAGCTGCCAAACCATCAGTTGAATCAAGCTTCGAGCAGATGAAAGCGGTAGCAGACACAAAATGCAGCATCTGCATGGGTAAGGCAAAAGCTGGCACAGACATAATCAAATGTTCCTGCGGCAAGGAATATCACGCCCTTTGTGCCAGAAGATTCGGCAAGTGCACAGGTTGTGGAACCGAGTACACAGAGAAGATGGATGAAACTGCCTCAGAAGACATAATTGATGACCTTGACAAGCCAACAGCAATGAAGCCAATGCCTGTTGATGAAGATGGTGAAGTGGTTAAAGACAAGCCTGAAGAAAAGCCACCAACAAAACCTCCGGCACAACCACCAACCGAAGAAAAGAAAGATGAGCCACCAAAGGTTGCCAAGAAAAAGGTTGCTTTAAAGTTTTAATTATTATGATGTAAATGATTGCCATATACCGTAAATATATAATCACATAAACTCGAAATCTATTGAATTTCGAGAAAATAGGTCGTATGGCTGCTTATCTGTAAACATACTGGCTCTAAGAGTCAGGTAGTTTACATAGAAAGATTTAATTATATATGCTTATTACTGCGCCCCAACCAACTTACTTGAAGGTGTCTGGATGGTAGAATTACACGATCAAACTCTAAGAGATGCGCATCAGTCGATTCTTGCGACTAGGATGAGAACGGAGGACATGCTCCCGATTGCAGAGAAAATGGATGAAATAGGTTTCTGGTCCATGGAAGTCTGGGGCGGTGCCACGTTCGATGTACCAATTCGTTTCCTTAATGAAGACCCATGGAAGAGGATGAGGGACCTCAAGGCTGCAATGCCAAACACTAAGACGCAGATGCTTGAGAGGGCCATGAACATTGTGGCCTACTGGAACTTCCCTGATGATGTGGTCCGTAGATTCATAGGCTTGGCCAAGAAGAACGGGTGTGATGTGTTCCGTATCTTCGACGCACTCAATGACATGAGAAACATTGAGACCCCAATCAAAGCAGTCCTTGAAGAGGGAGGACATGCCCAGGGCTGCATAAGTTACACCATCAGCCCGGTTCACACAATTGAGAGATATGTTGATGATTTGCTCAAGCTGGAAAGCTGGGGCTGCCAGTCTGTTTGTATTAAAGATATGGCAGGCATGATTTCTCCAAACTACGCTGATGGAATTATCCGTGGCTACAAGG
>JAGLQM010000163.1 GCA_023136815.1 Thermoplasmata archaeon | reverse complement strand
TCTCCTCCGATTTTGAATCCCTGATATTCATTGGACCTTCATAATCGCAATTTTTGCATTTAACTTCTGCCTGGACTGGCACAATATTCAGAGCATCATTTGCTATTTTCGATTCTTTTTCAACAAGTGCTGTAAAGCCAAACTCCAGTGCTCCATGAGCCAGAAAAGTAAGTTCGCCAACTTCCAGTTTTACCTCTTTAACAAGAATGACTGGCCGCTTTTCCATTTCCTGCTTTACCAGATCAACTATTGAAGAAATAACAGAAAACTCATGCATCAGGTGCTCCTCCTGCTGCAAGAACCTGTTTCCAGATCTCGATTGTCTCCAGGGCATCCTTCTCTTCAAGAGTCTTGATGGCAAAGCCAGCATGAACAAGCACATAGCTGCCAATTTCCACATTCACAAGGGAAATATTTGCTCTATTGGTCACGCCTTCACCGTATTCGACTGTGGCTTTATCGCCTTCAATTTCTATTATCTTACCTGGTACTGCTAGACACATGGTATCCGCCTCCTGCCAGTTGACCGAAGCTTATGCCCCCGTCACCGTTTGGTACTTTCTGGTGGGTAATTAGTTTTACCCCTCTTTCTTTCAACTTATTCTCAAGTATATCATTGATAATAACATTATAGGAAACTCCGCCTGTGAATCCCAGGGTATCCAAGGGACTGGCGGCTTCAATAAGTCCTTCGAAAAGTGCCTCAATAAATGACCTTGACAGGTTTGCAATTTGAGTTGTTTCAAGGAACTCACCAGGGCCAGTGATTTCAGCCAGCTGGCCAAACAATCCAACAGTGTCAACAATGCCATTATTAACAGATGCCTTGAAATTATGACTGGATACACCTTTTCTCAGGTACGGCTCCAACTTCATTGCCGGTTCTCCGTCGTAGGTCATTTGCTGGCAGACGCTCAGCCAGCAAGCCATTGCATCCAAAACTCGACCGGTGCTGCTGGTCTTTACGCTGGTGTCCATCATTGTGCCTAGAACTTGAGCTTCAGGACCGGAGAAATAGGGCTGGTCAATGCCTAACATGTGGGAAATGGCAAATACCATGCGCCTTGGGTCTTCAACAGCTTTATCGCCTCCAAGAAGCGGAATGTATTGTAAATGGCCAGTGCGCTCAAACTGGCCTTTGTCTATCTGCAAAATCTCGCCGCCCCAAACCTGGCTGTCGGTTCCATAGCCAGTGCCATCGCAGGATAATATTTTCAATTCCTCAAGACCATGCTCGGCTGCCAGGCCAAATGCATGGGCCGCATGATGTTGAATTTCTATAACTGGCACATTCCATTCTTCTGCCAAACGCTTGCCGACTCCCCGGCTGGAATAACGCGGATGCATGTCTGTGATGACGGCATCTGGCCTGGAAATGCCATAAAGCCGCAATAGATGCCTTATTGCTTGCTCCAGGAAGGTTGATGTCTCGTACTGGCTTATGTCGCCAATATGCTGGGTTATGATAGCCTTGCCAGACGTGGATATGCCTCCGGTATTGTTCATATCTGCTCCAACTGCTACAAGTGTCCTGTCATGGGGGAGGTTGAGAGGCTCCGGAACATATCCCCGGGACTTTCTTACAAAGAACTGGCTGTTCTTGTACGGAATAATAACCGAGTCATCAACACGATTTATGACTCGCCGATTGT
>JAGLQM010000162.1 GCA_023136815.1 Thermoplasmata archaeon | reverse complement strand
AGAGTTGCATTACCAAGAAAAAAGACAGGAGTTTTAAGTGATTTGCCATTATGCGCTACGCATAATCTTCTGAAGTTGTGGCGAAGCTCAAAGGACTGCTGGAATTAACAAAAAGGTAAGCCTTCACAGAATTTGCTCTGTGGTTTAGCTATGTGGCAGGAATAATTGAGGGAGGTTGGGTGTTTGCGTAATGTGCTTTCAGAGACTGAGTGAGGAACTTGAAGATATTTTTGTTTTGGCATATACAACTGGCAACTACCGTCCATATCCGTTCGTAAAAGCGCATACCTGCATCGCTGTTTGTGCCCTGAGTTACACGCCTGTCCAGAACCACAAACCTGATCTTTTGCTCGGTCGAATTATTCGTCGGCTCAACGCCGTCAACTTCCAAAAACAAAAAGTATCCATCACGATCCTTGCCAACAAATCGTTTTTTGATCTTACGACATTCCCGATGATCAGGTGGCCGCATAACGCTGGCCAGAAACAGTTTCTTCAAATCTTCGAGCTTTTTCCGAAAATATTTTGTCCTTTTGCCTTTTCGCCAGGTTTTGAGCATCTTCTTAACAATCCCAAGCAGCCTATCAGCCCATCGTTGAACATTACCGGCTCCGAGTTGAGCAATGAACTTAATATCCCTTACCAGGTGTGCCCAGCACCACTGAACTTTTGAGCCGGTCAGGCGAACGAACATCCGATTCGCTGAAAAGAAATCTGCTAACAGTATTGCATTGAAATCTTTGCCAAGGTTTTCAAACAATATCTTTGAACCACGAGAGTTGCAAATCCTGAAAAACACTACATCATCAGCATGCTGGCACCAAGTCCAGTTTTTATTACCGCTGTCCTTATGGCCGGTCTCATCAGTACCTACTATAGCAGCGTTGCGAATATATTTCAAAGCATCCGAATATGCTGGAACAAGTGATGGCAAAAGCTTTTTGTTGCAACACTTGACCAAATAACTTTGGCTAATGGGAAGTTCCATAATATCATCGAATAGTCCTGCAATAGTTGAATAACTCATATGACAGCGAGCCTTGAGGTAGCCGACAAACGCTGTCATACGACACGTAAAGAACCCCTCCTTGCGAATCTCTTTAGGCAACTTGGCTTTTATAATGTTACCACTGGGGTCAACATATAATTGCACACGATGTTCAATAACATTGTAGAGTTTTTTCGGCAGGTCGACTTGCTGCAAAGCAGATTCAGTTTTGTTCAACGGCGTTAAGTTTCTGCGATGGACTTCTTTGTCCGGCAACTCATGTATGATTGTTTTATCAATCTGTTCCGGAGCAAACGGCTTACGGCTGTGCTTTTTGTGACCGAACTGGCCACCACGTTTGCGTTTCCTCTTTTTCTTATTAGCAGGCTTTGGATTTATAATATCACTCGATGGCGGTTTGGATGAATTTGAAGAATTCCGCTCAAGCCGAGCAATTCGTTCTTCGAGAAGTTTTATGTATTCTCGAAGTTGTTTGTTTTCTTCTGTTAGTTGTTTGATAATAGCATCTTTGTCTTGCATGCACCCTTTTTAACATAGCGCAGACAAAAGCGCAAGTTGCCTATTTTAACTTTTTCTGTGAAGGCTTACCAAAACTAAAAGACCCTGCAATGTGGGAAAAGTCGATGACTGTTTTGGAGAATTTTGTAAAAACTAAAAACATCGAGATGCTGCAGATAAACTCACAAATTCACACTGACGGTAAAACT
>JAGLQM010000161.1 GCA_023136815.1 Thermoplasmata archaeon | reverse complement strand
GGTTCGTGCTAAATCAACATAAATGCCTTTGAAATGTATCCATTGCTTCTTGTATTCATCATTAACCTGGGCAACTGGTTTAGCAGGAATTCCAACCGCAATCTGGCCCGGCTCTATGATTGACTTATTTTTGACGACGGCACCCTCGCCGACAACTGCCCATTCGCCGATTCTGGCATAGTCAGAGACTATTGCTCCCATACCGATTACGCAGGAATCATCCAGCGTGCAGTTATGAATTATTGCGCCGTGGCCAATGGTCACATCATTGCCAATTTTTAGAATTTCATCCGGGCGAGCATGTAAAGTGCAATTTTCTTCAACAGCGGTTCTATCTCCGATGAGAATGGTTCCATAATCACCACGGATAACTGCGCCTGGCCCCACATAACATTCCTCACCAATAATCACATCGCCGATTATTGTAGCTTCGTCATAAACATAGCAGTTGGAACCGATTTTTGGATTCTTTCCCTCAAACTCGTAGATTGCCACGGTCAGACCTCAGTACCTGTGATACTCAACTCCGAGCTGGGAGTGGCATACCCCCTGCCCCTCGTAGACCTTGCCAACTATCTTGGCTTCCACTGTCCTGTTGAGAAGATTCAAGGCCTTCTGGGCCTGTTTTTCAGGCATGATTATCGCCATTCCCATACCCATGTTGAATGTCTGGTAAAGTTCCTTGTCGGCAATGTTGCCCAATTCTTGAAGAACCTTGAAAATTGGATGTGGCTCAAGTGGATCCTCTATTCTGAATTCAACACCCGGCTGCAACCGAATAAGATTTCGCAAACCAGAGCCAGTGATGTGTGCGATTCCATTCACCTGGCAGTTTTTGATTACGTTGAGAATCTCTTTGACATAAATCGTGGTTGGCTCCAGAAGTTCCATGCCGATGCATCTTCCCAGGTCTTGAAATTCCTCTTTGTAAGATATTTCATTTACGCTGAGCACTTTTCTGGCCAATGATAGGCCGTTTGAGTGGATTCCCGAACTTTTCAGCCCGATTATAACATCGCCAACAGCACATTTCTTTCCGGAGATAAGTTTATTCTTTTTGATCCAGCCAAGGCATGTTCCTGCTAAATCAAAACCTGTAACCATGTCAGGAAGTATAGCAAATTCCCCGCCAACAAGTGAAACATTCGCCTGCTTCGCACCCTCGGCGAGGCCCAGACCTATCTGAGAAGCAATCTCCTCATCAGGTTTGTCGATTGCAATATAATCAACAAAGGCCAGTGGTTCTGCACCAACGCATACCAAATCATTAGTATTCATGGCCACACAGTCAATTCCAACCGTATCCCACTTGTGCATTTCATTGGCTACTATGAGCTTGGTACCAACACCGTCGGTGGCCAGCCCCAGAGCATATGAACCGAACTCGATAAAACCTGCATAACCCCCATGCATTTCAATCCGTTTTCCTACACCATTTCTGGAGTATCCCAAAACCTTTACCAGAGACTCAATGGCATCAGATTTTTTATCAATATCTACGCCTGCTCCTGCATATGTGAGTTTCATTGTTTCCCGTTGGGCAATTAATGAACTCAACTTAAAGCTTTTGTACATTCTTAATATGTTATTTTATTCATTAATAATATGGTATATACATTGATTTTTGATAGGCTCTGAGGGGGTATCTCCAGAGGTGAGAGCTTCCCAACCCTTAACATCGTAGATTTGACAAACATAATTTGACATTTAAGTACCCATTGT
>JAGLQM010000160.1 GCA_023136815.1 Thermoplasmata archaeon | reverse complement strand
GGATGATAATTGTGCGCTCCATAGGTTGATTCCATTTCCATATACTCTTCAGATGTTGGCATTAATAATCCTCCTTCTTCGAAGTAGGCTTTTCATGAAAATCTGTGTAATTTGTATAATTTTTCATGAAACACCTCATATTATTTACTGGCCTGACTAAATCAAGCTAAAGAACCCGATAAAAGCAGATGTATTTAAATGTGGGGAAATTATTTTTATATATTAATGTAAAAATTATTTTAATTATATTTATTAAATTGAAAGAAAGCGGCCAGAAACTTACTGGCCGCTGATTTTGTCTCACAAGCCAGTAGTTACTTCCTTGAAATTTATGCCAATATTTGACAGCTCGTCCAGTATGGGACTATAAATTCCCGGAGATACTGGAATATGAACTCCTGGCGCAGTAATCTTTCCCTCCAGGACCATGCGGACTGCAATTGCAGCTGGCAAGCTGACGGTTCTGGCTATGCTTGTGTCGCCGCCGAGGATTCCGAAGTCCAGAAATGTGGAGGTTATAAGCTCCTTTTTATCCGAATATTCTGCAACAAACTCGTGGTGCATTACAATCATATCACGCTCATTATCTCCAAGGGACATTTTTTCCAGAGATAGAACATTCATCCAGTCAAGTGGATTATCCTTTCCTTCGGGTAGTGGACGGTCGCAGAAAAGACCAAGCCAGCCGAGGCGTTTTATCACTGTTGCATATGGTTTCAAGCCAAGGAATTTTGCTGTCACTGCTTCCACATCCTCGCCTGTTGCTGCGCCAGTAAGATGCCTGGTTGCATCAGCGAATGTTTTTCCGGTAAATCCTGCCAGAGGTTCTTCGCCGAGCCAGCCAAGTGCCACAATGTTCCTCATTGTCTCGCACCAGCCAGTCATTCTGAATGTTCCGCGGTAAACTGTCTGGGCATCTTTCAGCCCGTAGATTTCCTTGTATGGAACTGAATTTCTGTTAGGATAATTCTCGAAGGTTCCGACTTCTGGCACTACCTCCATTCTGTAGTTTTCGAATAGCTGCTCACCAGGATACTCACGAACCTGACCGTCCTCCAGCCACTTTGATGCGTTCTTTGATGCCTGCAAAACTCCCTTTGGAGCCCAGGAGAACTTGTATCCGAATGGATTATTATTTGCTTCAAATGCCTGAAGTGCGCCAGTTGTTGAGCGGAAGCTGATAACTTTTCCTCCTTTTGCCTCAACCTCGTGAATAATCTTCATTGCGGACATGTGGTCAATGCCAGGGTCCAGGCCAGCCTCATTGAGCAGTACCAGATTTTTAGACTTTGCCTCGCCGTCCAGGGCTTTCATGGCATCACTGACATATGATGTTGTCACCATTGGCTTGTTGTTTTCCAAACAGGCTTTTGCAACCATCACATGGAATGCCGGCGGCAGCAAGCTAACTGATATATCATGCTCTGCAACCATTCGCTTAAGCTCATCCTCTTTGTCAACTGTCCATGGAATGGCCTTTCCATTCTCATGACTGCCGATCAATGCCTCTGCCTTGCTTACCGTACGGCTGGCAACTGTCACACCGAACCCATGGTCAAGCAAATAAACAACCATTGGCTTTGCAACCAGGCCAGCTCCAAGCACTAACACCTTTTTCATGTATCCACATCCTTAGTTCGAAGTGAGGGCTCCTCAACCCTAAACATGAAGGAACAGAGTTCCTTCCGTTTATGAAATGAGCCAATGGCTCATTTAACATAAAGAGTGAGGCATCCCTTTCAGTTTTACATTGAATGACATGTGTA
>JAGLQM010000016.1 GCA_023136815.1 Thermoplasmata archaeon | reverse complement strand
ATCCAAATGTAATGGGCATTTACATGAGCCAGGCAAATACAATTTATGTTTCACAGAATAATATCTATATAACTCACATGAAGCCACAGGATTATTCTGGAACCCAATGGATCTGGGAGGACTATGAAGAAACAACAGTCATTCACAGGATCGGCATTCAGGGCCAGGGATTGAAATATCGCGCCAGGGGAGAAGTTCCTGGCACGGTTCTGAACAGATACTCCATGGATGAGCATAACGGCCATTTCAGAATCACCACAACCAAGGGATGGACCTGGGGCGCAGGCGAAGAACAATCCAAAAACATGGTTAGTGTGCTGGACATGGTTATGAATGAGACTGGCATTCTGGACGATATAGCTCCAGGCGAGCAAATTTACTCGGCCAGATTCATGGGGAATCGTTGTTATCTTGTCACGTTCAGGCAGGTAGACCCATTTTTCGTCATAGATTTACATGATGCTGAAAATCCTGAAATTTTAGGTGAGTTAAAGATACCCGGGTATTCGTCTTATCTGCATCCATATGATGAGAATCACATCATCGGCCTGGGAAAAGAAAATCGTTCGGTCAAGATTAGCCTGTTCAATGTGACTGATGTTTCAAATCCCACAGAACTGGATAATATTCAGATTGGGAGCGATTACTCGGATTCCATGGCACTCAATGATCCGCATGCATTCACTTTCAACCCGGGAAATGGATTACTGGTAATTCCAGTGTACCAGCACTCCTACAGATATTATGGAGAAAGCTCTGACAGCGGATACTGTGCAATGGTATTCCATATCGGTCTGGACGGCATAAGCCATGAGGCCAGCATCGAGCATCCGGAGCAGGAGATTCAATACGGCTACTATTATTACAGAGGCAACCAGATACACAGAAGCTTCTTCATCGGCGATGTTCTGTACACAGTATCAGATACACATCTGAAAGCGAATAATCTAAAAAATTATGGGCAGGAAGCTCTAATTAAGCTGAATTAATCACCGCACAATAATACTGGCATACCCGACAACTTCAGCCATGGGCTGCACATCCCCTGAGTTTGCGTATTTTAATAGCTCAGCTTCGGAACCCTGAACTGCATCCAGCATTGCCATGACTGGGCCAAAACCGCACATTGTAATGCGGTTTTTTCGGACTGTTTCGTACAGGCCTTTGGGGTTGAGGTCGAGAATTTGCTGGATAGCCAGATTGTCCTGGGCCCTGGCTTTTTCCGGCGATATGTAATGGCTGAAATCTGTTGATGCAATTATGACTGCATCCCTGTCGCCGATTACCTGGCGAATGATTTGGCCAACTTCTGCTGCTGACTTGTAATCCTGCATCTGCATGCTGATTGGCACAAATTTTTTATCACTGGCCAGATACTGAATAAATGGCAGTTGAACTTCGATCGAGTGCTCATGACGGTGTGCTAGGATAGTGTCATCAATGATTCCTTGCTGAAGGTTGCCAGCCAGTTCTTTATCAACCTCCATTATGCCCATTGGTGTCTCAAAATCATGGGTGGTTATGGCAATGCCGCTTCCAACGCCATGATGATTTGGCCCCAGAATGACGAATACCTCAGGCAGGCCGTCCTTGGCCAGTTCAGCAAAACCATGGGCCGCAATTGGACCGGAGAAAACAAAACCAGCATGCGGTGAGATCATGCCCCGGATTCGTCTTTCCCTATTGGGATTAACTTCAGGTATATGGCCTGGCCCTAATTCATGCAAAAAACATTCCTCAATCTGCTTGCGGAGAGAAGTCTCTGTGCCTTCGTAAAATTGACCTGCAACCGCCGGATACCTCATTAGGTAGAAATCATCAAACAGGATTATAATAGTTTGGGGGTTAATTTCTCAATCATATCCTTCGTCATAGCTGGAAGGTCGAACTCTTCCTTCCAGCCCCATTCTTCACGGGCTGCTGAATCATCAATTGAGCTTGGCCAGGAGTCTGCGATTGCCTGGCGGGAGTCTGGCTCATAGGTGATTTCGAATTCAGGAATGTGTTTCTTGATTTCAGCAGCCAGTTCTCCGGCTGTGAAGCTCAATGCTGCAAGGTTGAAGTCAGAATGATGCACTAGCTTGTTAACATCCGCTTTCATAAGCTGAATGGTTGCGTTTATGCAGTCTGGCATGTACATCATTGGTAACTTTGTGTCTTCTCTTACGAAGCATGTGTACTTTTTATTCTTGATTGCCTCATAGAATATCTCCACTGCATAATCGGTTGTTCCGCCGCCTGGCAGAGTTTCAGAACTGATGATTCCCGGGTATCTTAAACCACGAACATCAACACCAAATCGCTGGAAATAGTAATCAGCCAGTAATTCACCGGCAACCTTTGTTACACCATACATTGTTGTTGGCTTCAGGACTGTTTCCTGAGGAGTGTTCTCCCTTGGTGTGGAAGGCCCGAATGCGGCTATTGAACTTGGAACCATAACTCTTGTTAATTTCTGCTCTCTGGCTATCTCCAGAGTATTGTAAAGGCCGTTCATGTTTACATCATAGGCCAATTGAGGATATTTCTCTCCAACAGCAGACAGAATGGCCGCCATGAGATAAACTGTGTCAATTTCATTTTCTTTAATAATCTGGCTCAGTTCTTCATAATCGGTAACATTGCCATATACAAATGGTCCTGAGTTAAGCAATTCATCGCTTGGTTTTGTTTTGCGGCCCATTGCCACAACATTGTCATTACCATACTGCTTTCTAAGTTCCATTGTGAGTTCAGAACCTATCTGGCCAACTGCTCCGGCCACCAAAATTCGCTTCATGTTGTCTGCCATCTTCTAGCCTCCTAATTGTTTCAATCAGGCATACTTCGGATTAATTTGTTATCAATGGGTACATAAATCCAAGGTACCACCACTTGAGTGTTAGACATCGGGTATAATAGAGTTCATCATAAATCTTACGTTTGGGAATAAGATACAAAAATATTAATAATCTCAACTCCTTTATGAGAGATATGGTGAGGCCATGACCAAAGATGAATTTATCTTGATTCTACTGGTTATTATGGGGGTGGTGCTTGCCTTCGAACTGGCCTACATAATGTTACGCAGAAAACGGAGGAAGAAAGATATGTTCAGGAAGAAAGAACCTGTTGAAACGGTTGCTGAAAGAGCACACAATCTTATTATCACAACAGAGAGCATCTCCAGAACACTGGCCAACCAGGGAATTAACACTTTGGAAGCAGATGCGTTGCTGCGTCAGGCCAAAACCGAGGAAAACAACAGAGATTACAGTGCCGCGGCAGAAAGGGCAGAGGCTGCCAAACTTGTTCTTCTGAGATTGAAAAGAGAGCAAGATGTGACCCGGCCAAATCAGCCAGCCAGTCCGTCCAGCGACCCGGAAAAGAGGCCCATGAACCAGTCTCTCTATGATTCGGTAGATACTCCATTATCCAGGGATTCTGTCCAATTCAAGCCTGCAAAGAGGGAGGATACGGATATTGATTCCTTGCCAACAAACTATGTTCAGGCAAAGTTCATGCTTGGCACGACCAAGGATCTTCTGGACAGGAAAGGCATAACCAGCGGCGAGGCCTATGGCCTGTACCAACAAGCCAAGGAATTATATGATCAAAGGGATTATTCAAGAGCCCTGAGCTGCACAATAAAAGCAGATAAGCTTCTGGATTCTGATTCGGTTGGCTTAATTGCCGAAGAAACCAGTCCGAATGCCAAAGGGATAGAAGTCTATGTCTGCCCGAGCTGCGATAGCGGTATCACGGAGGATGACGCATTCTGCAGGGAATGCGGCGAGAAGCTCGAGGATGCTTGCCCTGGCTGTGACGAGCCAATTGATTCAAATGATAAATTCTGCAGAAAATGCGGCTATAAGTTATAGATACCGGAACTTTTCAAATTAACAGCAATTGAAACATTAAATCTATGATTTTTTGTCTTAATCTATTTTTGACCAGAATATATTCAAAATAGGAACTAACCCAAGTTTGACATTTAAATCCTGACTTTAATTTATGCACAAAGTGTCAAAAATAGGAACTAGCAGACTACCTTTCCATCTCTCAGAATATCTTTTTTGGAGCCGTCCAGGTAGGTGGCAATAATTGTTGGTTTGTAGAAAAGATAATCACGATGGGTCTTTGAATGGTTATTTCCACCAGACATGTCAATATTATTTCCAAAGGCTATGTGAGCAGTTTCCCCAGCTTTCTCATCCTCAAGCATGACCCCCACTATTCTGGCTCCAGGGTTCAGGCCGATTCCAAGCTCGCCGATTATTCTGGCACCATCATCTATGTCTGAAAGCTCATTCACCTGCCGGGATAATTCCCTGTCATCACATTCCACATCAACAAGACGACCATTTTTCACAGTCATTGTGAGCAGGCAGGTTACCTGTCCCAGATCACCAATGCTGCCATCAATGACGATCTTGCCGTTTGCACCGTTCTCAACCGGCGCACACCAGACTTCCCCGGCAGGAAGGTTTCCAAAGTCTCCTTCATTGATTCTAAGATCAGTATGCCAATTTCGATTCTCCAGATCCATGGTTATATCTGTGCCTGCTGGTGCGGTAATATGTACGCTCTTGACATCCTTGAACTGCTCCATAAGGCAATCCGCAGATTTGACAATCTCAGAATAATTGACTTTCATTGGACCCTCGCGCATCATACTTGTAGTGATGCCCGGTGCATGACCGACACGTGCCTTGTTTTGAATCTCTTCGTAAAGAAGCTTGACACGGAAAGGTGTTTCCTGGGAGTTTGAACTGAAAGTATTAATGATGACCTGATGGTTCTTGAGTAAGCATGAAAGATCCGAAGGAACCTCCATAATAGGACGTTCATGCTTGGATAGAGAATACATCTTTGTGGATGCCCCCAGGCATTTACCGCCCACTTCAAAAGCCCTGCCTATGTCTGCTTTACTGTCGTCAATAACAATAAGCATGTATTCTCCCTTCTTCAGGGAAAGAACAGTACTGAGGGCATTCTTTGCGCCTTCGACCATCTCATCGAACTGCGCGTCCACCCCCCCAGGATTACCGCCATCCATATCTATTGATAAGACGATACTAATATATAAAATATTATGTCTGGCTTCTATTTGATGATAAAGATAATATATAAATTAGCACTTCAAATTAAATACTACACTTAACATTTCAACAAAAAATATGTTAAAAAATTAATATAGTCTAAGGCACAAGTATAATCACCAATCAAAAGCTTCATTTACTTGGGTTTACATTTCAGGATGATTCACATGAATGACTATGAGATAAAAAAAGGACATTATGAAAAGATCGAAGGCGAAAAGCTTGAAACTCTTATGATAGAATTATTCGAAAATGCGAGGAAAGACAACGAAAAACTTCATTCGTCCTTTGGCGCACTTGAGACGATCACTGTATGGCTGGATGACAAGAAAACACTCTGTGTGGAAACAAAGATGAACACAAGGGTAGACGATAAGACTGCCACCGAGACCATAAGGGCCTATAATCAGTTCCTGGAGAGGGCAACAGGATTCAATACCAAAGAACGAAAGAAAAGGGCCAATAAAAAATGAGAGTGCCTCAAGATCAAAATTCTAAAGGCGAGTTGTAACTACTCTTGTATCGTGGCCAGTGTACTCTGCTTCACCAAAATTTATCCGGCGCATTTTTGGTTGGGTGTTTATTTCTTCAAAGTAATGAGCAGAAAGACCGGCAATCCTGCCGATTATGAATATTGCCTTTGCCATTGATACATCCAGGCCAAAATCAGCAACTATAGCACCAATTACACCATCAACGTTTATTGGCATGTCTTTTCCAGAGATATTATTAAAACTCTGACTGACCACTCTGGAAAGTCTCACCCTGCTGCCTGAAATACCTGCTTCATCTGCCAATTTCCAGAGTATATCTCGTCTAGGATCATTCTGATGCACCCGGTGGCCCAGTCCAGGTATTCTTTTCTTTTCCTGGGAATACCTGTTAATTATGTGTGATAAATCTCCAGAATGAGAATCAAGGCACTCATCAAAGAATCTGGCTGCCTTTGCCCCGGCACCGCCATGAACGTCGGTTATTACGCCCACTCCATGAGCCACTGCGACCTCGTATGCTGCTCTGGTGCTGGAAGCTATCAAGGTTGCCTGGGCAGATGGAGGAGTAATTCCATGGTCAACACATGCGGTTATCATTGCCTCCAGAAGCCTGACCTCTTTCTGATTAATTGCAGAGTTACCTGTGAAGGCCTGGTATATTATCGTTGAAAATGATTCGGAATTCGAGGTGAAAGTATCTTCATTTCCAAAGATGCTGGCAAGGTATCTGGCTGTTCTACCAAGAGCGTATGCAATTTTTTCTTCCAGATTTTCCCCGGAATATCTAGCAAGACCAGTATCAGTTAGTAAATATGCAGCTAATGTTTTGGAAATATCGTCATCATCAAGCCTTTCAATCTTCTGGACAGATAGTTCCGAGGCCATTATGGCAATCTTCTCCATTCTTTCAAGCTGCACTGCATCAGGCAGCTCACCTTTAACCAGCAGGTAAGCAACCTCGAGAAATTGCTTCTTCTCCACAAGCTCCTGAAGCGGGTATCCTGCAATTTGCAAATTATCTGGCTCAACTTTTGTGATGCGGGTTTCCCATGGCATGATATTACTCCTTTAACTGATGAATCGTGTCCAGATATGTGCCGTCACGGAACTGGACCAGTGAAACTATGCGGTCTGTGTATTCCGGTTCTTCTGGAACTCCGCCAGTTTCCGCATAAGCAATATCCCTGAGGTCTTCAATAGCAACAACATTGAGTGGCGAGCCTTCAAGTTTCTTTAGAAGATCTTTTCTTGCTGGATTAATGGCAATTCCCATATCTGTAACAATTGCGTCAACGGACTGGAACGGCGTCGAGACCGTGGTAACGCGGTTCCGAATAATTGCATTGGTCTTGCGGAACACTGGCATCATCATTATTGCCAACTTTGCTCCGGCGGCTGTGTCCTGATGGCCTCCGATACCATGGAGAAGACGACCGTCAGAATGGGTGTTAACGTTAATATTGAAGTTTATATCTGCTTCGGTAGCACCAAGAACCACAGTGTCCAGTATGTTCACCAGGCAGCCCTTGTTCCATGGGTTTGCATAATAATTTGGAGTGATTGCCACATGGTCATTGTTGGTGAGCATGTCCTTGATACTTTTCACATCAAAGGCCTGGCCATTGAGGATTTTTCGGCAGCCACCTTCATTGTAAATTTCTATCAGATGTTCTGTAACTCCGCCGTCAATGAAGCTGCATGCCATATTATTCTCTTTCAGCCAATCTCCCAGGAATCTGGTTGTTGCCAGTGAGATGCCTCCGGCCCCGGCCTGGAAGTTCATTTTCTCCCTGGCAGTTCCCGAATGAACTATGAGATCCAGTGCTGCTTGAGCAATTGAAAGCTTCTGCGGATCAGTTGCAATTTTTGTTGTGCCAGATACTATTTTCTTATTGTCTCCAATACTGGACACTGGCACGATATAATCAACATAATCTGCACTTATCTGGATTGGGAGGCTTGGGTACTCGACCAGATTGTCAGTAACCACAACCACCTTTCTGGCATGCATGGAATCTACCATTGCATATCCCAAAAATCCACAGGTGTTCCTGCCATGAATTCCATTGGCATTTCCCTGGTCGTCTGCTGTAGGCGCAGCAATGAAGGCCACATCGATCTCCAGTTCACCGGATTCTATGGCTCTAACACGGCCACCGTGTGAGCGTAGAATACTCAAACCTTTCAATCTACCATGAGAAATAGCATCCCCCACTGGCCCATTTGCACTGCCCTCGATACGGGTTATTACTTCCTGGTCCATGAGGTCTACCAGAGGCGCATGGCAAGGAAATAGAGCAGATGGAGCAATAGTGATGTCCTTCAGACCTTTCTCGGCGATACTTTTCATCACCATGTTTGTGACATAATCGCCATTCCTCAGGTGATGATGGAAGCTCACTGTCATGCCGTCTTTCAAACCGCAGGAATCAATAGCCTCATCAATGGAATCAAGCAATTTTGAATCGCCTGGCCTGTGGCTGCCGAAGTATCCACCGGCCTTTCTCCCCGTAGGGAAATTATCAAAAAGACCTGTAAACGGTCTTAATTTCATGCCATCCAGTTCAACTGGAATTTCACGTCCCACAGCATTGATCACAGTCTGCATCTCGAATCCTCCTAATTGTTCTAATCTGGTCTCTCTCGAACATTACCATGTTCTCGATCCGGTACAATTCCAATGTTATTTTTACGAATTGCCCTCGATTCCACCTATATTTGAATTCAAAGCCCAAAATCCTTTCGTGTATAAAAGATATAACTATACAAAAATTCATAAACATCCCATTGATACCTTATTGGAGGACTATCATGGATCGCAAGGATATTCTTAAAACCCCGGTGAACCAAATCGATCTGGAGAACATCCAGACAATCGAGGAGCTAATGACCGCATTTCAGGGAAGCAGTATTCAGAGCCGGAATCTTGGGGTCTGCGCCAGGGTCTGGGAACGGATGCTTCTGGATGAGGAACGTCCCACAATCATCCTGGGACTCAGCGGGGCACTTATTGCCGCAGGCCTGCGCAAGGTTCTGCGGGACATGATAAAATACGGCCTTGTGGATGCAATAGCCAGTACCGGGGCAATCATGTACCAGGATTTCTATCAGGCAATGGGAGGCCAGCATTATGTGGGTACGCCACAAGCTGACGATCGCGTTCTCCATGAGTTAAAAATTGATAGAATCTATGATACCTACGTGGATGAGGATTTATTTGAAAAAACAGACAAATACATAGGCAAGATGCTTGAAGAGAAGATACAGCCAGGCAATTATTCTTCCCGCCAAATTCTTGAATTCCTTGGGGGTCTGACAGATGATAAAAATTCCATTCTTCATACTGCAAAGAAATACGGAGTGCCAGTGTTTTCTCCTGCACTCAATGATTCCTCAATCGGGATAGGATTAACGGTTTACTATGCAAATACCATGGGCCAGAAACGCGTGACACTGGACTGTATAAAGGACAATCATGAAATTCTGAAAATAATTGCGGAATCAAAGAAAACCGCAGCAATCTATATTGGCGGCGGAACCCCGAAGAACTGGGTTAACGATAGCGTGGTCATGGCAAATTATACTTATGACCGGGAAATTGATGGACATTCCTATGCTATCCAAGTAACCACGGATGCGCCTCACTGGGGCGGGCTTTCCGGCTCAACTCTTGAGGAGGCTCAGAGCTGGGGAAAAGTTCACACGGACGCGACTCATCGCACGGTTAATGTTGAGGCCAGTATTGCACTTCCTTTGATGGTTGGATATTTGATTCAGAAAGGTGTATGGAAGAACCGTAAAAGGCTCAAGTACAATTGGGCAGAGGATGACCTGGACTCTATAGAATTAGGAGACAGTGTAGAGGTTTAGCCCATTTTTGACGCTTTGAATAGAATTCAAAAACAGGGTTTATCTAAGTTTGAAAAATAGATATTTAACTAGGTATTAAACTGATAGTTTAATCCTTGGCATACCTGAGAATAACCTGCCTTTTCTTGCAGTTCTCATCTGATTTGAAAGCTTCCTTGTACAACCCCTCGGCCTTGGCTAGATTCTTAATAAACAGTTCGACACTCCCCCTGGCAGGGTCATCCATGTCTACATTGGAAATGGTAAGTTGATGCTGCAGGAATGGTGTGGCATATTCCATCTTCCCGAACTGATCCGCGAAATCTGCCATTATGTGATCCAGTGCATCTTTTACCGTGTTTATCTCACTCTTCTCCATCAATCTCAGGCCAACATCAAGTTTCATTGGCACATAATTTTTTACGAGCAATTGAGCAAGATCGTTAAATGCAGCTTCAACATTATCGCCTGTCTTGGCACTCACTACATATACATTCCTGCCGATTCCAAATGCTTCGCGTTTATTGGCCAGGTTTTCTATCTCCAGAATACCATACTGACATTCATCCACAAGGTCTGATTTATTACCCAAAAGAACCATGGGAACCGGGCCCAAAATTCGCAGAACAAGAGGTATCCAGTAGTTCATGATACTGTCCAGTGTTTCTTTTCTGGTGAGGTCCGAGACCATTATTACTCCCCTGGCATTGTAAAACGAGGTTGTCTGGCAGTATCTATATCCTTTCTGACCTATTATGTCCCAGACCATGAAGTTCATCTGATATGATTTGCCCCCGACATCCATTGATATTTCTTTCTCAGTGACATTCTTGCCGATAGTAGGTTTATAATTTTCTCCGAATGAATCGGCACAGAATCTATTGATAAGACACGTCTTTCCTACAGCCGAATCGCCAAGCAGAACTATGTTTTTACTTTCTCTAATCAATAATATCTCCCTCTGCAAGGTAATGGTTTAAAGGTGTATTTAATATTATACGAAAAGGTGCGAAAGACAGGATGTACCATTAACATTAAAATTTCATTGACATCTATCGAATTATTGCTTTGTTTAGTGCCGCACATAGCCGAACGCCAGAGTTTCGCAAACCTCATTTGGTTCCTATTTTTGACACTTTGTGCATAAATCAAAGTTTGGATGAAACTGAAGGGCAGTAAACGAGGAATCCGCCATGCATCGTACGATAGTTCAGAAAGAGTCCAGTGAAGCTGCTTTGCCCCTGGTTTTTTTCCCCTTCTTGCCTTTTGAAACTGGCTTCATTATTGGCTTGGGGTCATTCTTCCTAGTTATGATGACCTTCATACCATCTTCGATTCTGAGATATTTTAGATCTAATCTCATGAGTCTGGCTGTTGATTCCAGATATATTAAATCCTGCTTTGCAGACATCTCTTTTGACTTTGTGCCGTAGGTGACTATGATCTTCATGCCATCGCTTAATTTAAGCTTGGAAAAACTGTCACAGTCCAGCTTTGCGATTCCTTTTCCATTGATGCTGCTGGTCACAACTTTTAAACGCAAATCATCAGTCATTAGATACTCCGTTGGAAGTACCCCTTTGTTTTTTAATTAAACAAAGTTGTGCCTCCATCTAACTCACAAAGCAAGCTTTGCTCATCCCGAAGGTACATAGCCGAGGGAGTTTAAAAAAGTATAGTTATGCAGTATTTTCAATCAAAAAACAGACTCGCTTAACTCACTAGTTTTTCGCTCAAGGAT
>JAGLQM010000159.1 GCA_023136815.1 Thermoplasmata archaeon | reverse complement strand
AATACTACAGTTGCCCGGTTTCATTGCTCATTCAAAATACTTTCTGCCAGTTTCAAGATTACCCTCTTGGATTATCATAATGCTGCCTTCTATGCTATGCTCAAGATAACCGGGCCAGCATCCTCCGCCCTGGTTGGATGTCCCTATCTGATTGATGCTGTAACTTTTCCCGCAATTGCCGCAGGCCATGTAATTACCATCCCACAGAGACAACGGAATACAGATAGGGAGCATACCCCAGAATATTAGCGGACCAGTTGATTTTCTTAATTCTAGGCAGATCAGATTCCTCAATGTATTTTTGTTCGGTAACCGAGCCATAATCCACATTGCCAATTGAAACAGAGATAGAATCACTTTCTGGAACAAGCAAAATATTAGCACCATACTGCCTGAACTCCACTCCCACTTTCTCATTTACATTCATTGAAGTAGTTACAAGTGCACCAGCAATTGATGCTCCCATCATAATGGCAACCACGGCGAACGCCACGCGGGACTTTCTTAGAGAAATAGATTTACCAAGTATACGACTCAACATTGAATTACCTCAAAGTATATTAACGATTGTTAAGAATTAATGAATGCCCGAGTATTTAGACATTTCGCCGTAAAAATTATGATGAATGAATAATACTTTTCAAAGCAATATCTATGCAGGCCAGATAATCATCTATGGTGTTTCTCAGGCTCAATATATCATCGGCCTCAGTTCTAGCAAGAATGATACTTCCTTCAACACGTGTTTCAATATAGCCAACATTATCGAGTTCCAGGGCTTTTGAAATATTCTGGGCAGTGGTTTCGTCTGGCAGTTGGATTTCCAGGGTGCAGAGGGACTTCATAGCATGGGCAATGGTTTTCTTCTCTATAATTATTCCCAAAGATATATATGCCACCATTTATTTCCCTGAAACAGATAAGGGGGGGCCACATGTTCAAGGCAAAAGTAAGACCCGAAGTGCTCAAGGAAGTTGTAGACATTGTTTCCACACTTGTGGATGAAGCAAAAATAACCACATCGAAGACTGGCATCAGCATAAAGGCTGTTGACCCAGCTCATGTTGCAATGATAGAACTTACACTGGGCAAGGGCGGATTTGAAGAATTCAAGGCAGATGATGTTGCACTTGGAGTTGACATTGATAAAATTAAGGAAGTTCTCAGACTGGCCAAGCCAGGTGATATGATTAGTTTGGAGCATGATGAGGATAGTAATCGCCTTATCTTCAAGGTAGGAAATATCACCCGCAGGATGAGTTTAGTAGACACATCTGGCATGTCCGAGCCAAAGGTTCCAAATCTCAATTTACCAGTAAAGGTGATTGTTAAAACCGATGAGATACGCCAGGGTATTCGGGCAAGCGAGAGCGTCTCCGACCATATCGCACTCCTGGCAAACAAAGAGGGTTTTGAAATGATCTCCGATGGGGACACTGACTCGGTAAATCTTAAACTTGGAAAAGACTTGCTGGAAGAACTCAAGTGCAAGGAAGACACACGCAGTCTATTCCCACTGGATTATTTCTCAAACATATTCAAGGCAATCGGTACTGCCAGTGTTGTAACAATGCACATGGGCAGTGATTACCCGGTGAAGCTGGAATTCTCAGTTGCTCATGAGAAGGGCGAAGTAACTTATCTTCTGGCACCGAGAATCGAATCAGAGTAATAGTTTCTTTCAAATACTATATTTCTTTAATAGTCAGTGTAAGCCAGATGTGAACCCATGGGCGCAGTAAGATTAGGCAGAATAAGCCTCAGATGGTGCATGAAATGCAATTTGCCGCTTGTTGAGCTTGAGCGTTGCTCCATTTGCCGTGAGGAGAGTAAGACCGTTGATATTACGCC
>JAGLQM010000158.1 GCA_023136815.1 Thermoplasmata archaeon | reverse complement strand
GGAGAAATTCTTGCAAAAACCGCAGACCAGGAATGGGAAGCAGTATTTGGCGCAACTCTTGGAAGCTTATACGCAATGATGGCCCGCCGTCATATGAAGGATTATGGCACAACAAAAGAACAGCTGGCTGCTGTTGCGGTGAAAAATCATTACAATGGCTCGCTTAATCCAAATGCCCAGTTCCGCAGGGCAATAAAACCAGAGATGGCAATCAATTCTGCAATGGTGGCTTCACCACTGGGAACATTTGATTGTGCGCCGCTATCTGACGGCGCAGCAGCGGTTATTCTAGCTCCACTGGACAAGGCCAAGAAGTACACAGACTCGCCTATCAAAATACTCAGCTGCGGTCAGGCAGGAGATTATATGGCTCTGCATGACCGAGATAGCCTTACTCGAATGGACGCAACCATAGTGGCGGCAAAGAAGACATTCAAATATGCTGGCCTGAAACCGAAGGATGTTCAGCTTGCCGAGGTCCATGACAATTTCACTATATCGGAAATAATGGCCATCGAGGATCTGGGATTCTTCAAGAAAGGTCAGGGCGGCAAAGTCACAGAGGACGGTCAGACATCTCTTAATGCCAAGATTTCAGTTAACACATCAGGCGGATTAAAAGCCAAGGGAAATCCTGTTGGTGCAGTGGGAGTTGCCCAGGCTGTTGAAGCAGTTATCCAGCTCCGTGGAGAAGCAGGTGAAAGGCAGGTTGACAAGGCTGAAAATGCATTGATACATAATATCGGAGGCACTGGCTCTACTGCAATTGTTCATATTTTAGGGAGGATGAGTTAAATGGCAATAGCAAGGTTCTGGAGAGAAAATGAATCCAGATACAATATGTATGGCAAGAAATGCGGTATCTGCCAGAAGGTCTACTTCCCTGCAAGGGACATGTGCCCGAAATGTAGAAGGGAAAGCATGGGCAAGATGGAAAAGATTCAACTCACAGGAAAGGGCAAGGTTATCAGCTACAGCACGGTACATGACGGTCTGCCTGCGTTCCAGATGCAGGTTCCTTACACAATAGCAATCATTGAGCTTGAGGAAGGCGCGAGAATCACCGGCCAGATAGTTGACTGTAAGCCTGATTCTATTGACCTTGGCTCAAAGGTTGAATCTGTATTCAGGAAGCTTGGTGAGGAAGGCAAAAGTGGAGTGATACACTATGGCTACAAATTCAAGCTCATCAAGTAGTGAATAGGCCTAATCTTCGAATATAAACTGCTCCTCTCTTGTCGTGGCCAAAGCCTTTGCTACATTATGGGCCAGCTTTAGCGAATGTCAAATCTGTGTCTCACCTAACTCGAAAACCATGCTTGGTTTTCGTCAGAATGAATTTTTAATTCATCCTGTATTTGACGAATATTTAGACATCAACTAGTCAAAGTTATGATTTAAATGTCAAACTTGGGCTAAAATTTCAAAAACAATAGGTAAAGGATTTAAAACAGAAGCAGTATTCAGACACGCTATGGCATCTGACAGCGAGGACTCGGCAGCCGACCTTATTGGAAGGGAACGCTGTGTTACCGGAATCGAAGGTCTTGATAACATTCTCAATGGAGGTATTCCACGAGGAAATACCATCCTCTTCACTGGCAGTTGCGGAACAGGTAAGACAACTCTTAGTTTGGAATTCCTGGTTCACGGTGCCATTGCCGGAGAAAATTGTCTTTTTGTATCTGTCACAGAGACATCTGACAAGTTGATGAACAATGTTATTCCATACGATTTCTTTGATGAAAATTTGATCAAAAAGGGAACATTGGTTTTCGTTGATATGCCAGTAATTTACGAAAGGTTAGGAATGACAGAAATGGAGCTTAGCCTTGAAGATGTAGATGCCATTGTGAAAGCCATAGGTAATCTGGTTGACGAACTCAAGAT
>JAGLQM010000157.1 GCA_023136815.1 Thermoplasmata archaeon | reverse complement strand
ATATTTCCCCAATGGCAGGGCCAGCCCAGAACGACTGGTTTACAAGCTGGAATTCTATGACCGCTTTCTGGAGGTTATTGACGAAGTTAGAAAGGAAAACCCAGTCATCTTTTGCGGCGACCTTAATACAGCACACAAGCCTATTGATCTTGCGCATCCCAAGGAGAATGAAGCAAATTCTGGTTTCCTGCCAATCGAGAGGGAATGGATGGATAAAGTGGTCAAGAGTGGCTATATTGACACCTTCAGGCATTTTGACGATTCTCCGGAAAATTACACCTGGTGGGATTATAAAACTCGAGCCAGGGAAAGAAATGTGGGCTGGCGTCTGGATTATTTTTTTGTGTCTGAAGAATTAATTCCGCGGCTGAAAAATGCATTCATAATGCCTGAAATCATGGGTTCAGATCACTGTCCGGTGGGAATAGAGATTATTTGATTGCTTTTTATGCAGTCAAGACAGTACCAGATCTTACCTTTAATTATAAAGCTGGGGAAGTCATACATAATTATATACACATAAACAAACTTGAGGATGCTAATTATCCATAATACATGGGGGGATTACAATGGCAGATGAGAAAACAGATAATACTGTGTACATAGGCAAGAAACCAACAATGAATTATGTGCTGGCAGTGGCCACACAGTTCAATAGCGGTTCAGCAGAGATTATAATCAAGGCCAGAGGTAAATCAATCAGCAAGGCAGTTGATGTTGCCGAAATAGTGAGGAATCGTTTCATCCAGGATGCAAAAGTAAATGATATTCAAATAACAACCGAGGTTCTGGAAAATGATGATGGAAAATCATCCAATGTTTCTTCAATAGAAATATTCCTCAAGATGTAGTCCAGAAATGATTTCGAGGTTAATTCATGGTATCAGATAGTTTTAGCGAATCCATTGATGAAGCTGTATCTCAGATTGACCGTGAGGCCTTAAGCCAGTTTCAGCTCTGTGATACATGTCTGGGCAGGCTTTTTGCAAAGGTGGGAATGGGCATGGAGAATAGTGCTAGAGGACTCGTAGCCCGTCAGCTTCTTAATTATCCTGCCTGCGAGGATATTGAACAGTGCAAGGTCTGCCAGGGTATTACTTCCAAATTTGACCATCTTGCAGAGCTGGCTCTGGAAACCATGAAAGAGTGGGAGTTCACCAATTTCCTGGTGGGTACAAAGTTCGAGCAGGAAGTTCTCGCTGCCGAGGAGCAGGTCTGGGCAGAGAGCCAGGCAGTTCACACCGAGCCGATTAAGGCTGAATTTAACCGAGAGATAGGCAAGCGCCTTGAGAAGATGAGCGGCATTGAGGTGGAATTTGGCAAACCTGACCTTGTGATAGTAATTGACACACTTTATGAAACAATTGATTTACAAGCCAATCCAATTTATTTTTATGGGCGGTACCAGAAGCTTACCCGGGGCATTCCCCAGACACGCTGGCCTTGCAGGGAATGCAAGGGCAAGGGCTGCAAGAGATGCAATGAAACCGGCATGATGTATCCCAATAGCGTGGAGGAATTAGCTGGCAGAGTTGCCATGGAACATACAAAGGGTTCTGACCATCGCTTTCATGGGATGGGTAGAGAAGACATAGACGCACTTATGCTGGGTTCTGGAAGGCCATTTGTCCTGGAAATTAAAGAACCGAAGGTACGTAAGCTTGATATTCAAAAACTGCAAGATGCAATTAATAGTTCCACAGATATGATTGTCATCTCCGAACTAAGAAATTCCGATTCCGAAGAGGTTGTAAAAATCAAGTCAGCCAGACCTGAAAAAAGTTACAGGGTAAAAGTATCATTTTCAGCACCAGTCAATGAGGAAAACCTTAAAGAAGTAGTTATTTCTCTGGGTGGCATTAGCATTGCTCAGCGAACTCCAAAAAGGGTTTCACACCG
>JAGLQM010000156.1 GCA_023136815.1 Thermoplasmata archaeon | reverse complement strand
TCCATTATCTTCACATTGTCCCCGGTTTCAACACCGAGACATGGAGGGTTATGAACCACGTACTTGTTGGAGCGTTTTTCAAATCTCTCGTACTTCTGGTTTTTTCTCATGTAGTCCCTCTTTACCACGGCTGTTTTCTGCATCTTATCAGAGACAACCTGACCTTCCAGAATCTGACCCCTAACCGGCAGTGTTCCGTGGAATGGGCAGAACATGTCAGTGCATGTGCCCTCCGGCGGCTTCACATTGATGCCAATATTGTACATGCCAGCATCCTTCTTGCCAGTCTTCTTTGAAGACGTTGCTTTCTTTTTAACCCCTGTATTGGAGGCGGACGACTTATTTGGAGCCGCTTTCTTCTTTGGCTCTTTGATCTCTGGAACTACGTCCTCTTTCGTCTCCTTTTTTAAAGGAGTATCTTTCTTATCTGCCATATTCTCACCTTACCTTCTTGGTTCTATCCTCAGGTCTGAATTTGATATTTTTCCCCTTGAGCATCACATGTTGGCCATCGTCCAGATGGAAGTGAAAATCCCTGCCTTCTTTTGGCACCATCACACGTTTTGTGCCGCTGAAGAGCCTGAAGGTGTTCATTGTCTCGTCAATGACTACTCCCTCATGCTTGGTTATCTTGTCCTCCATCACTGTAACCTTGAGCCCGATCAGCTCATGATTGCCAAGGTTCTTTGCGTTCCTCATTTCAGGTCCCCTTTCTGCTCCACCTTGAAGCCCAGATCCACCAGGACCTTCTTGACCTTCTTGATATGGTCACCCTGGAGTTCGATATTACTGCCTTTTATGGTTCCACCTGCTGCGCATCTGGTCTTCAATGTTCTTGCCAGTTCGTCAATATCTATATCGGAAGAATTGATTCCAGTGACGATGGTCACTATCTTTCCGTACCGACGCTTGTCACTTTGCAGGATTATTTGTTGCTGCTCTCTTGCTATCTCTTCGCACATGCAGAGTTCTTCAGGAAGTCCACAAATGGAGCATATACCAGCCATTAACTCTGTGCCTCCTTCGTGATATTGATTTTAGTGGCCTCTTCTCTATGGATAGTAATGATTCTCGCTATGTTCTTTCTTAGGGCTCTTATCTTTCCAGGACTGGCAGGTGCACCGCCCATTGCTCCAATTCCACGTTCATGCATAAGTTCGTCTCTTATCTCTCGAAGCTTATCTGACCTCATCTCTGGAGTCATCTCTCTAATTTCATGGGATTTAAGCAGTGCCATTTTCTGTATCCTCCTTAACGGTATTTTCTGATGAAGTAGTTACGGTAATCGTCTTTGGCAATTCAGCAGATTTTTGAGATGATTTTTCTTCTGCTGGCTTGGGCTTCTCAATTGGCTTTTCTTCTACAGCGTCCTTCACTGTAGAAACTTCTTCTACAGTGTCTTTCACTGTAGAAACGTCTTCTGAAGAGTCCTCCTCTTTAGAAACGTCCTTGGCTCCTGCTTTTTGAGATGGCTTCTCTTTGACTTTTTTATTCTTCTTTGAAGATGCAGCCTTTTTCTCCTTCTTTGGAGCTTTCACCTCTTTCTTTTCGCCCTTATCATCAGCCTTCGGTTCACCGACCGGAGGCTGTTCGGTCTTCTCCTTCTTTGCATCGGAACCTTCGGCTCCGTTTTTCTCAGAAGCAAGCTTCTTCGATGAAGCTGACTTTGGCTCCGGCGGTTTGTCTTCCAGGATATTTACCTCGTCAGGCAATCTTGCCTTGGGGTGCATAATCTGAACTTTAACGCCAATGACTCCTGCCTTCAGCTTTGCCGGGGTGTAACCTTCCTCCATCCACTGGAGTTTTGGTTCACCACAGAACTTGATGTGGCCTTCCTTGAACTTCTCTGTTCTGTGCCTCTGACCAGTGAGTTTACCAGATATGATAACCTGGCAGCCTCTTGC
>JAGLQM010000155.1 GCA_023136815.1 Thermoplasmata archaeon | reverse complement strand
ACCTGCTTGAAGAGAAGACTGCGGAAATGTCCCTGGAAAAGCATGTACCAGTAATCGAACGCGACGGCGATTTGATCAAGATATATGTGGGTTCAACACTCCACCCCATGGAAGAGAGCCACCACATAGAATGGATTGAGCTTATTGCAGACGGCCGAAATCAGAGAAAATATCTGAAGCCAGGCGACCCACCAGAGGCTCTATTTCTGTGCAAGGCAGAGCAGATTTCTGCAAGGGAATATTGCAATCTCCACGGACTGTGGAAGAACTGAGGAGGCACTATAATGGTACTTAGTAAGAAGATGGAAAAGGCACTGAATGACCAGATAAATGCAGAGATGTATTCTTCATATCTCTATCTTTCAATGGCATCAGATCTAAATAGTAAAGCACTGGATGGATTTTCCAACTGGATGAAAACACAGGCCCAGGAAGAACTGTACCATGCAATGAAACTCTATGACTTCGTTCTGGAGCGCGGCGGTTCAGTTACCCTGGATGCAATAGAGGCCCCACAGACAGAGTGGGAAAACCCGCTGGCAATATTCCAGGGAGCCTACAAGCATGAGCTTCTGGTGACCCGCCTCATTAATAATCTGGTGGACCTGGCAATCAAGGAAAAGGATCATGCAACAAACAATTTCCTACAGTGGTATGTGAAAGAACAAGTTGAAGAAGAAGCATCGGCAGATGAAATTGTCCAGAAACTGAAGCTCATAGGCAATCAGGGAAATGGCATCTTCATGCTTGACAAGGAAATGGGTGCTAGAATTCCACTCTTCACATTCCCGACTGATGAGTGATATAATGGATCTGAGCAAGTACACCCTGGAAGAGCTGTTTGTCACAGCAATAAAGGCAGAGATAGATAGCCGGGAAGCGTATTCCATACTGGCTGGCATAACTAAAAATGCATTTCTCAAGGACAGACTTAGATTCCTGGCCGATGAAGAAGATAAGCACCAAACATTCCTGGAGGTAAAGTTCAAAAAACATTTGCCCAATATCGAACTGACGCTTCCCGAATACAGCCCGGTCCCATTGCCGGGAATTGATGTTTCGGATGAAACAGTACCGATAAGCCAGATACTTCAACAGGCCATGGATGCAGAGCTGGCAGCATATGACTTCTATGTGGAATTTGCCAAATTTGTTCATGACAAGCATGATCTGGTCTTAACACTGGGTTACTTCGCAAAGATGGAGCAAGGTCACTATGAACTACTGAAGATAGAGAAGGCCAGTGCCGAGGAATTTGAAGAGTTTGACGAGTATCATCCACTAATGCATGCGGGGCCTTAGATGCCTATTACGCAGTAATGAGAGGTAATAAAATGAAATACGAACATGTTGACGGCAAAGATAAGGGCTCAGTCAGATTATTCGCATTGAGCACCTGTGTCTGGTGCAAGAGGACCAAACGCCTTTTGGACGAGTTGGGAGTTGCTTATGACTATGTATTTGCAGATCATGCCCAGGGCACAGAAAGGGATGAGATAATCAAGGCAGTCGAGGAGTTCAACCCGAGATGCTCTTTTCCCACCCTGGTGATACGGGACGAGAAGTGCATAATCGGTTTCAAGGAAGATGAGATTCACGAGGCCTTGAAATGACACACACCAAGGAGGAAGTCGAAGCTCTATTCAATAAACTGGACGCAGACGCAAGAAAATTTGGTTATTTTCTCAATCCAGACACACTATTCACCATGGAATTGATCGAAGGTCTGATAGAGAATCAGAATCGGTTTGGACATCTGGCCTGTCCATGTAGACTGGCTGATGGTGTTAAAGAAGAAGACCTGGATATAATATGTCCATGTGATTATCGTGATGCAGACCTTGAGGATTTCGGGGCCTGTTACTGCGCACTTTATGTATCAAAGGACATTGTCGAGGGCAAGGCACAGGCCGAACCATTGCCGGACCGAAGGCCAACAAAACGGGATGAACGCCCTCAGTTTCAGGAACAGGATATCGGGAAACCAGGCTC
>JAGLQM010000154.1 GCA_023136815.1 Thermoplasmata archaeon | reverse complement strand
TCCCTCACTCGATTCTCATCATTACTGCGCCGGTCTCAAGCATGTCACCCTCTGCAACGAAAAGTTCTTTAACTTCTCCGTCCCAGTCAGATTCAACATTACTTTCCATCTTCATGACTTCAAGAATGGCCACAACATCGCCTTTCTTCACCTTGTCGCCAACCTTGGCTGTGAGTTTCCAGAGATTTCCCTGCATGCCAGTCTTCTGCATGCCTGGTGCATTTGGATCTGGTCCGCCGCCGGCTGGTGCTGCTGCACCGCCACTGGAAGTAACATATCCGCCTGTTGGCTCGACTTTGACCTCAAAGAATTCACCGTCAACTTCAACATTGAACTCTGTTGGAATTGGTGCTGGTCCTGCGACCTGCCTGGCCTCTGGTGGTTCTGTCTCGATGTAGACATCTGGAAGTTCCGGGAAGAAGCTCTTGACAAATGCCCGGGTCATTGGATGGTCCTTATTGAGTGGTAATTCATCAGAGGTAAACTCTGGAATTGCCTCACCCAGTAAGAATTTCAGGCCGACTTCTGGGAACAAGGTATATGTCATAATGTTCTCGTCGGTCATGTCAATACTTGGCGCTTTTTCTGCAAGCTCTGCCTTTCGAACGTCCCACATGTCCTTTGGAACAAGGTCTGCTGCTCTGCAATCAATAACTTCATCCTTCCAGTTTGGTCCAAGAACCTTCTCCATTATTTTGGGGTCTATTGGGCCAGGAGATTTACCGTACATACCCTTACAGTAATCAATTGTTTCTTTGGGTATCTTTTCGTATCTTCCGAAAAGCACGTTCATGACTGCCTGGACACCCACGACCTGACTGGTTGGTGTAACCAGTGGTGGGAATCCGAGTTCCTCACGAACCTTTGCGGTCTCGTCAAGAACTAAATAAAATTTATCTGATGCCTTCTGCATCTCCAACTGGCTGACCAGGTTGGACAGCATTCCACCGGGTATTTGATGTACCATTACAGATGGATCTACTTTCATGGCTTCCTGACGAATCAGATGTCTATACTTGTGCCAGATTTCCATGAAGTATTTTCTGATTTCAATGAGTTTGGCAAGGTCATATCCTGTATCATATTTTGTGCCCTGAAGTGCTGCAACGACACTCTCTGTTGCTGCGCCTCCGGTTCCTCCGGAGATAGGGGACATGGAAGTGTCAAGTATGTCAACGCCAGCTTCGCATGCGGCCCAGTATGAAAGACCAGTCATGCCGCTGGTGTAATGGCTGTGTAAATCGATTGGAGCCTTTCCGCCAGCATCCTTGTAGCCTCTGATGATTCCATCAGCAAACTTTGGAGAGATCATACCTGCCATATCTTTAATACAGACAGACTGGCAGCCCCAACTCTCAAGCTTGAGCAGGTCATCAACATATCTCTCTATTGTGTGTACCGGGCTGATAGTGTAACTTATGCAACCCTGAGCGTGTGCGCCCTCTTCGAGAACAGCCTTGATTGGAACCTCAATGTTTCTCATGTCATTGAGAGCATCGAAGATACGGAAATAGTCTACACCATTCTTCTTGGCCAGACCTACGAATCTGCGAACCACGTCATCCGGGAAGTTCCAGTAAGCCACAATGTTCATGGCCCTCTCAAGCATCTGCATTTTAGTGTTTGGCATTGCAGCCTTGAGGTCTCTCATCCTCTTCCAAGGATCTTCATTAAGGAAGCGAATGGGTACATCAAACGTGGCACCGCCCCAGACTTCCATGGACCAGAAACCTATCTCGTCCATCTTCTCTGCTATAGGGAGCATGTCCTCCGTTCTCATTCTCGTCGCAAGAATCGACTGATGCGCATCTCTTAGAGTTTGATCGTGTAATTCTACCATCCAGACACCTTCAAGTAAGTTGATTGTTGCGCAGTATATAAAATGTATAATTAAACCTTTCTATTCTAACCTATTTTTTGCACTATGCATGTGAGGGCTCCCCAACCCTAAACGTGAAGGAACAAAGTTCCTTCTGTTTATGAAATGAGCTAACAGCTCATTTAACATAAAGGGTG
>JAGLQM010000153.1 GCA_023136815.1 Thermoplasmata archaeon | reverse complement strand
ATGGACGATTTCATGTTCAAGGGCCAACTTTCAAAATGGATAAAACTTGATGCATTCAAGGCTATTTTCTGGTACATTGTTGTATGGATCAGCTGGCTGATTCTCTTTGCAGTTCCATGGGGCCTCAGCGGCGCACTGGGCACATTCAATGATGTTTACTTCTTCTGGTTCCTGGGTTCCTTCCAGTGGGTCATCATGATGTCCATGATGATTGCCATTACCTGGCGGGACTATCTCGAGACTATAAAATTCAAGGATAATTTTGACAGAGGAATCAAGCTTCTAACTGCTGCCATGCTGGCTGGATTCGTCATAGCATACATGTGCTATCAGATAGTTAATTTCCTTGACCCTGATGGACTAATATCCGAAGCAGACAGATGGCATCATGTGCTTTACATGGGCACTTACCCGCTTATTCCAATAATCGTGTTTGGTGTTTATTCCAATCATTTCAATCACATAAAGGATACATTCGTGAAGACACAGCACCGCACTCTCTGGATTGTAGCATTGGTTGTTGTTGGATGGGTATTATTCCGGGTGATTATCGCACCTTCTGGCATATTCGGAGAACATGTTTGGTGGCATCACTTTGATCTGGTGTTTAACTTTACTGTGTCCATAATTCCGTTAAGCCATCACTGGTTCTGTGGTCGGATTGGCTTTCTTAAGCCAAAGGTTTAATCTTTAAGCCTAAAGTAAAAACCTCAAATCCAAGGTTTAGCGACCTTGGATTTGCTTAAGCCATAGATAAAAGGCTTAAACCAGAGGTTTAGCTTTAAATATCTCATTGGCAATCACATATCGCAGGGGGTAAATACCTATGAGGTTAGAGGAACATCTGGTAGACTGTGATGAGGACTTGAAAGAACTTATTCTTAGAATTGGGAATGTTTGTAAAACCATAGCCAAGGGCTTTGCCAGCCGCCAGGACTATTCTGATACTAAGAATGTCTATGGTGAGCAGCAGATGGCCCTGGACAAGTGGGCTGACGAGGTTATTATTGCCGATTTGAAGGCATCGGGAATTGTCAAGTATCTTGCATCTGAAGAGCAACCTGAAATCCTTGAGTTTGATGGCCAAGGAACCCTGGGAGTCACCATGGACCCACTGGACGGCTCATCACTTATTGATGTCAACCTGGCTGTCGGAACCATCATTGGAATCTATCGAGGCAGTGTTCTGGCACCTGGCAAGGATATGATTGCTGCAATGTATGTGCTCTATGGACCGCTAACAACTCTAACCTATACTGTGAAGAAAGGAGTTCATGATTTTGTGCTTAATCCACAGGGAGAATATGTTCTCCAGAAAGAAGATATTAAAATTCCACAGGGCAAAATTTTCGCACCTGGAGCCGCACGCAGGGACTTCCTGCCTGGCCATCTGAAATGGATAGAAGAGCTTGAATCCCGGGGATACAAAATTAGGTTTAGCGGTTCTTTTGTAGCAGATGTTCACCAAATAATGCACAAAGGCGGTGTTTTTACCTATCCAGGATTCATTGGAAAGGAAGAGGGCAAGCTCCGTTTACTATTCGAGGCAAATCCCATGGGATTTATAGTTGAGCAAGCTGGTGGAGCAACCAGCCATGGCACAGGCAATATACTGGCAATCCAGCCGGAAGCCGTGAGCCAGCGTATTCCAATTTACATAGGCGGGAAGATGGAAATAAATCTAATTGAAAAAATAAATTTGGAGGGATAAAAATGAACAAACCAATACCGGGAGATATAATGTTCAGAAGCCTGAAAGATCGCGGCACCATCATAATGGCTGCCAATGCACGGATGACCAGAGGAGTTGTCAGGGGAATATTCAGGGCTGCGAAGGACCTGGATGCGGCTATCATTTTTGAGATAGCAAGGTCAGAAAGCAATCAGGACGTGGGATATACTGGCATGACCCCAGATGACTATGGTAAGCAGGTTCAGGCCGCAGCCGACGAAGTTGATTTTGATATTTGGGCATTGCATGCAGACCACATAACTGTGAAGAAAGGTGATTCTGATGACATTCAGAAAACTAAAGAGTTAATAGACC
>JAGLQM010000152.1 GCA_023136815.1 Thermoplasmata archaeon | reverse complement strand
GCTCATTTCATAAACGGAAGGAACTTTGTTCCTTCATGTTTAGGGTTGGGGAGCCCTCACCTAACTCGAAAACCAAACCTGGTTCACGTAAAGATGAATTAATGATTCATCTGCATTTATGGCCTGGTAGTTTACATTTCTTGCAGTTTTGGAAGCCAGTGTTTCTAAACACCAACTCCTCCGCCTAGGCCAATAGATACAAGCGTACACAGAATAGCCGTGCCCATGCCCACCATTAGCATCTTGACACCCTGCACGATCATGTTCTCATCGGTGATCCTGGCAAGGTACATCCCAAGAACGGCCAGTATGGTAAGTGTCAGTCCAACCGATGCGACAAAAGCAGTTCCCATATCCAACATTCCAAAATTCACCATGAAGTAAGGAGAAATAACAATCAGGGCAGCCATTGCCGGGCTCAATGCATCAACAAGCGAAGTGACATGGGTGGCGAACCTGGCTGCTTCTTTTTGCATGGAATCCTCCTCCATTGGTTTGCACATTGCCTTTTCTAGAGATTTTATTTCTTTAGTTCGCTCTGCGGATTCGGCCATGTAGGCACCGCTGTAACCAGATACTCCCATTGCGAAGGAACCTGCCACTCCTGCTATGATGATAATTTTTGGTTCCGTAGCATGGGACATTGCAGCGCCGATGACAACACCCAGCATGGTCAATGCTCCATCAAATGCATTCATAACAAAATAACGTCTTGCAATAGCACCGAGATCAGAAATCTCGGCGTACTTCTTCCAGCGCTCCAGGCGCGGGGATTTTTTTCGTTTATGTGGTTCGTCGTCGTCCATTTTGGATTCCTAAGTATTCAATAGTGGGAGGGTATTTAATATTTTACCTATTCAAGCTTTACATGTAAACTTCATTGGATGAATAAATTGGAAGTCCAGGATTTTTCACATCAAAGTTTCAATATATCCTATTTTTGACAGTGATTTATTGTAGCGGGTCAAGAACACTCCGGTCTTTACACAGATGAGGCTGGGCCTCATCTTAACGAAAATCAAGTGTGATTTTCGAGGCCAGTGATGAATTGGCCAAAACTACAATAAACGAGGAATCCGCCACACCCGCAAACACAAATTCGAAGCTGCTGGCTTCGAATCTGCAGGTGTGTGGCCTATTGAGGTAAAGATACTGGTCTAAATGACCTGTTATCACTTCATTGGCAGAACGCCAGGTCATTTATGGCCTGGTAGTTTACGCACAAAGTGTCAAAAATAGGTTTGAATAATTTTAGGTGTAGCACCCATCTTATATATTTTATATAACAGCAACCATATGCCTCAAGGATTATATACGAAAAGATATATCGGTGGCTACCTCATTGGCTGTTTTTATACGGCCAGTATCATTTCGGGAGATGCCTGATTGGCATAATTAGGAGGCTTGAAGAATATGGCAAGAATGCATGCACGCAGAAAGGGAAAGTCAGCATCAACAAAACCATTCATGACAGAGAATCCAAGCTGGGTTCCACTGAACAAGACCGATATCGAAAATATAATAGTGAAACTGGCCACAGAGGGAAATTCCAGCGCAATGATTGGACTTATTCTCAGGGATCAGCATGGCGTGCCAGATGTAAAATTAGCCACAGGAAAAACCATTACAGACTTAATGAAGGAGAAGGAGGTCATGCAGAAACTTCCTGAGGATCTCGGTGCTCTCCTGAAGAAGGTAACTAATCTTGATCAGTATCTCAAGCAGAACCCGAGAGACATTCATAACAAGCGAAATCTCCAACTTATCGAAGCAAAAATAAGGCGCCTGGAGCGTTACTACAAGAAGAAAGGTACTATACCCGATACCTGGAAATACTCTCTTGATAGTGCCGAGCTGGAGCTGAGCAGGTAATGTCAGAGGACTTGCCGACAATACCTTTCACGGCGAGTCTGGCAAGACGTCTCGAAGAGGCTTCCGAAATTCTCAAAAACCATCAAGGTCTAGTGCGTATAATATCTCATTATGATCCCGATGGAATATCTGCAGCAGCAATTGGCAGTCATATGGTTAAACGTCTAGGGTTGAAGTTTCACACAACTTTGACCAAACAACTGGATGATGCCAAGATTAAGGAGAT
>JAGLQM010000151.1 GCA_023136815.1 Thermoplasmata archaeon | reverse complement strand
CGCTACCGGGCTAGGCCACAGTGGCTTTGAGGATGCCTATAGCATCGAGATGCGGTGGAATTACAAAGTTATTCCACCAGTGCCTGTAGATGGCCATTTGGCCACTAAGGGTATGTTAGCAATTAAATTTTCAACATGATAATTCAGCGTTGTATTAAGAATTATTCCCCGGCTTCACATCTTACTTTGGACCGCTTCAGTGCCTCAACAACCGGTAATTCTTTCCCGGTGAGGTAATTAATAAGTGCACCGCCGCCAGTGCTAACATGATCCATTTCCTCTTTCAGGCCGAACTTTTCCACTGCCGCCGCAGTATGGCCGCCTCCAACAACAGAAAATCCTTCGGCATCGGTCATTGCCTTGAGCACCTGTTTTGTTCCGAACTCGAAATCCTCAAGTTCAAAAACACCCATTGGGCCATTGAGCACCATGCGCTTGGCATGGCTAATTCTATGAATATATTCCACAGTGGTTTCCAGGCCTATATCATAAATTGGAAATTCAGTAGGAAGCATGTCAACCGGTATTCCAGTTCTCTCACCGTCGTTATCATAGAGACTTAGATCATTTGGCACCAGTATCTTTTCGGGGTACTTTTCAAGCAGCCTTTTTGCCTGTTCCACAAGCTTAGCATAGTTTGGTACTTCTTTTTCCATGAATGCCTCATTTGGAGTGCCAAGCTCATGACCCTGGGCCTTGATGAATATGTTTCCAACAACTCCGCCTGTCAGGGCTTCAGCCAGCATACCCTTTTCCAGCATAAACTCAAGAACTTCAATTGAATCCTCAACCTTTGCACCGCCAAGTATTGCAGTGAGGCTGCCATCCTTTGTCAGAAGGCTGCTGAGAGTCACAAGCTCGCTTTCCATGAGCCTCCCAGCGATTGCAGGAAGTTTTTCTGCAAAACCTACCAGGGTAGGTTGTGAACGGTGGGCCGCTGCAAAGGCATCACAAACATAGTAATCAACCACAGAACTCAATCGGGTAACCAGATGGCTGTTGGCCTGTATCTCCAGTGACTTGTTTTTGAGTGCAACGTCCTCGGAATAAAATCTTGTATTTTCAAGAAGTAAAATATCCCCGGATCGCATGTCCTTGATAGCTGCCAGTGCCTTATTGTCAAATAATGAATCAATATATTTCACCCGCCGATCCAGTACCTCGGAAAGCTTTTTTGCATGCTTTCGAAGTGTGGTAAAATCGCTCTTTCCAGGCTTGCTCTGATGCGCCAGAATAATTAATTTAGAGCCTTCAAGTGACTCAATTGACGGAATAATAGCTCTCATGCGGGTATCATCAAGAATATCATGGGTAATAGGGTCAATGGGAGAATTAATATCCACCCTGAGAAGGACCCGCTTGTCCCGAAAATCGAAATCGTCCAGTGTATAGAACGGTTTTCCGGTCATCGCTTGGGCATATCCCCCGGCTATTTAATCATTATTGGCGTGAGTGCTGTTTGTGGGAATTACTCCCCCGCATATCTTTAAGCCTAAAGCTCATAAAATTAAAAAAAAATGGGGGACGAACAAGATTTTTGTAAGCAATAAATAAACAATTCTTGTGAGCAGACGCAGTTTCTCACATATTGTATAGGAAATTGCGCGCTGGCAACAAAATGCGTTGCTTTTTGTTGGGATTACTCCCCCGTATATCTTTAAGCTATAAGCTAATATAATTAAAAAAAAATAAAGGGGGAGTAATCCTAAGTTAGTAATTACCGCCTAAATCTCAACCCTGTTCCGGTCCTTGAGTTCGCCAACCTTGCCCTTGTTCCAGGACGAAACTTTGGAGAAAAAGCCAGTTACACGGGTTATGCCCTCAATATTACTGGAATTGCACTTGTGGCATGCTTCATCCAGGCCTCTGTGGGTTTTTCCGCAATCAAGACAAGAAGTAAATTCCGGGCTGAACGCTATCTGAGCATTTTGCGTATTACGCATGGTCTTTGTCACGAAATTTGCTAGGCTCTCTGGAGACGGCTTGCTCTCGCCAAGCCAGACATGGGACAGCGCACCAGCCTCGATAAGTGGGTGATACTTTCCTTCGGTCTTGACCCTCTCTATTGGGCTCATTTCGGTTGAAACGTTCAGGTAGGTTGAGTTGGTGTAATA
>JAGLQM010000150.1 GCA_023136815.1 Thermoplasmata archaeon | reverse complement strand
ATGCCCGATGAATGCCATTGAGCTGAAATGATTATAAGTAATAACTCAACAACAAGTTTATTAAAGATATTATAATATCAGAAAATAAGTAACCATAATAATTGTATTGTTGTTACTCAATAAGAAATTGAATATGGAGGAGAAATGATGACAAATCAACAGGGAGGGGTGCCTCAGCAGGGTGGCATGCCAGCACCGCCTAAATCTATGGCTGAGAACAAATTTCAGGGGGATCATTATACCATTAAGCAGAAATTAGCTTCCCTTGGTAACAAGTATTACATCTATACCGGATTGAAACCTACAAGAAAGGACAAAGAGATAGGTTTCGTACACCAGAAATTGCTGAAACTCAAGGAAGATATAAGAATATACCATGACAGCACAATGAATTATGAAATTATGAGAATCAAGCAGGAGCAGATACTGGATATCTCTGGATCCTATCAGGTGATAGATTCTCAGACCAATGAACTCATAGGCATCTTGAAGAGAAAAGGACTGAAATCCATGTTCAAGGATGAATGGATTATTATGAATAAGAATCGACAGGAAATAGGTCTTATCAAGGAACAGGGCGGCTTCACCTGGTTCCTCAGGCGTTTCATCTTAAAGTGGCTGCCTTATGTTTACCATATCGAAATGAGCGGCCAGAAACTTGCCACCATAAAGGAGAAGGCATTGAAGTTGGCAGACACTTATTTCCTTGATATATCCGCAGATACCCAGAAATTCCTTGACAAGCGCCTGGCGATTGCCGGACTCATAATGATGGACATTGGCGAGCATGAGTAGGTGAATAATATTGGGGATCATCGGTAAAAAACCGGAACTTCAACCGGGACAGGTACCATGCCCACATTGTAGAAGAGCCTTGGAATGGAACCAGCCCAATAATCAGTGGTTCTGCAGGAGATGTGACCTCTTCGTCGCACCAGAGGCTAATAGCTCAGATATATTCAGCGACTTCGTGAATGAGATTGATGACATCTTTGACGACAAGCCGAAGTATTATTGCGATATCTGCGGTGCAAGATTGGATTGGAGTGCTCAATATAATAGATGGCATTGTGGAAGATGCCAGACATGGAAATAATCTAATATCAAATGACTAAAACGACACTAAACTGTTGTTTTAGTCAAATTTTTCATTTTATTTGATTGAAACAGACTAAAAACATTTATGTCTATACTCTAGTTTTTCAACTTGACTAATTCATTAATGCCAGCTAAATAAATTTTCATGAATTAGTCCAAAGCCCACTTTCTTCTGATAAACAATTAGAAACGAAAAAGAAAATGGGCCCAAGGAGATTTGAACTCCCGACCTCCCGGTTTCTTTCGCGTTGTCATTTTACTGGCAACGCGCTATCAGCCGGGCGCTCCAACCTGTCTAAGCTATGGGCCCTTATTGCGTATGTTTATTATGCCTCATAGCGTAGGTTGGTTCCACGAATATCGACTTGTCGATATGAGCGCGATGCGGTTCGGAGAATTGCATCCGCGACCTGTCTAAGCTATGGGCCCTTTTTGCGTATGTCTTACTTTAGTTGGGCGATTGGCATATCTGTTATTCGATTTAAACATTATCATGTAGATATACTAAAATACCAATTCTCAATTCACCATTCTTATGGCAGATGGTAAAGCCTGTGAGGTCAGCGAGGGAAACACATGCGGTGTTGAGGTCAAGCTTGAGCGTGACCTGGGCATGTGGGAGGTGCTGATGATTGGCCTTGGGCCTACTCTGGGTTCTACAATATTTCTGCTTGTGGGCTTTGGCATAGAGATTGCCGGGCCAGGCCTGGTTCTTGTTCTTATTATGAATTTCATAGTTGTTATTTTTACTGCTGTAACATTCGCCGAACTCAGCAGTGCTTTTCCGGATACTGGAGGGGGCTATCTATGGGTGAAAGAAGGATTACCCCAACCATTCGGTTTTCTGGCAGGCTGGATGTCCTGGTTCGGACACTGTATTGTGACCAGTTTTTATGTTCTTGGATTTGGAAAAGGTATCTTCTGGATATTGGACCCCCAGGGAACTATTTACCCCAACTCAGAGATTATAATAAAAGCACTGGCTGTGGTAGTTTGTATTGTATTCATATACATCAATT
>JAGLQM010000015.1 GCA_023136815.1 Thermoplasmata archaeon | reverse complement strand
CTTTCTGGCTGTGTGTAATCCTCTTGCCAAGTATACCACCTGCTCTTTGGGCTCTGCCGCAAATGTGACAATTATATCTCTTATTTATCAAATCTGCACTTCACCCATCTTTCCATCTTTTTTACGTTTATGTGTCAAGGTTGGGTTGCGGGGGATTAAGAACTATTGTATATATACTTTATTACTTACATTAAAGAAAAAAAGAATCTGGCTTCATGCCAGAAAAGTTAGCCCTCTACAATTCGTACCTTACCCTTTGATGAAAGAAGGGTGGCAAACTGGCTTGGCAGAGTGACCATATCATCCTTTCTCAGATCATAGGTATGGTCTATGCCAACAAAGTTCGGGATATCCTCCAGAACATGAACTATGATGCTGTTATCAATTATATTAGATTCCCCGGGAGCTTCCGGTTTTGGTTCAACTATTAATGCCTGTTCTGGAACATCGGGTTCCGGGGCAGGCATCATCTCACTGTGGTGAATTGGCTTCATCTCGATTTTGGGTGCTGGCCTCGGCCTTTCTGGAACCCCCGGCGGCTTGGTATTTTCCCTGAAGCTCTTGAGTGTTACAACAAGCAAATCATAAAGTTCCATATCCTTCTTGGTCATGTTCTCCGGGGCTTTGGAACCGCCCATGCTATCAAGTGCTGCAAGAGCGATTTTCCTCTCTCGAATTTCATAGATGTGCTTGAGACGCTTTTCCACTTTTTTTACCTGATCCTGGAGCATCATTGTCTTTGGATTTGAAGGGATTAAAATTGCCTGGCTGTATTCTTCATGCTGCCCGGCCAGATACTCCTCTGACATTATGTAAAAGTTGGTTGGCAGTCTGGTAAGTACCTTGCTACGGCGCTCGTTCCGGTACGCCTCCGAAACCACAGTGAATTGATCATCATCACTCATCCGAGAGGCATAGGAATAGGGGTATTAGTCTTTTCCGAGGGTGAGTGAAACTATCCAAAATTTATGCAAAGTTCAATATCCTTAAAGCGTAATACCCTACTGGTTATCATATGCAAGTTTGCCCTTTGGATTTCAGGTATGGCCGAGACGTTATGAAACAGGTCTTTGATGAGAATATGAGATTGGAGAATATGCTGCATGTAGAATCAGCTCTAGCTGGAGCCCATGCCGCAGTTGGGAATATTAATCAGGAGCATGCCGAGACAATAGCCGCGAAGGCCAGCGTGGAATTTGTTAAACTTGAGAGAGTATGGGAGATAGAAAAGGACACTAACCATGATATAATGGCCATGGTGAAGGCACTCACCGAGCAATGCGGGCCTGCTGGCGACTTTGTACACCTCGGGGCTACGTCCAATGATATTGTGGACACGGTTATGGCCATCCAGTTTAAGCAGGCACTGAGCATAATTGAGGATGACCTGATCATGTTGCAGCATACTATTGCAGAACTGGCAGAGCAGCACAAGGGCACGGTCATGGTAGGCAGGACCCACGGTCAATTCGCAGTGCCGCTTACTTTCGGAATGAAGATGGCTGTTTATGCCAGAGAAATCCAAAGACATCTTGACAGGCTCAGGGAATCAAGACCTCGCATATGCGTGGGAAAGATGTCAGGAGCAGTTGGCACCGGAGCCGCACTTGGAGAACATGCTGACGACATTCAGACAAGAACCATGGAAATCCTTGGACTGGGAGCCGAGGAGGCCAGCCTCCAGCTTGTTGGCCGTGACCGTTATGTTGAATATGTTTCATTGCTGGCAAATATTGCAGCCAGTCTTGAAAAATTCGCAGTTGAAATAAGAAATTTACAGCGCTCGGAGATAGCAGAGGTTGCAGAATATTTTGATGTCAAAAAACAAGTTGGCAGTTCCACAATGGCCCACAAAAGAAATCCCATAACCTGCGAAAATATCACCGGATTGGCTAGAGTTGCCAGAAGCTTTATTATTCCTACCTATGAAAACGTGCCATTATGGCATGAGCGGGATCTTTCAAATTCCGCAGCCGAGAGATTTACAATATCTCATACCAGCATTCTTGTTGATGACATGTTGGTGAAAATGACAAGGGTGTTTTCCGGCCTGGACGTGTTCCCGGATAACATGCTGGCTAACATTGAAAAATCCAATGGGCTGATAATGGCAGAAGCAGTGATGATGGCTCTGGTGAGCAAGGGTATGGGACGCCAAGAGGCCCATGAAATAATGCGAAAATTATCCATGCAGGCGGTTGAAACAAAAATCCATCTCAGGGAACAGATGACACTGGATGAAACCATTAGCCAGTTATTTTCCTCGGAGGAGATTGATGTTCTCATGGACCCGAAAAGCTATATTGGCAAGGCCGAAAAGATAGTTGAAAAGGCTCTTCAGGATGTCAGGTAGTCAAATCCCCCAGTGATTGTCAACACTTGCGGCGTTGCATAACATTCTAATAATCCAGATGGTTTAAGGTAATTGCAATGGGCCTATAGATGTTTGTGGAATCCCTTCGGAATTCCCCACATCTCTAGCCCCGTTATACTTCGTAAAACGGGCCTATAGATCAGACTGGTAGATCGCCACCTTCGCATTTTCGTCCCCGACAGGAGCGTCAACGAAACAGGTGGAGACCACGGGTTCAAATCCCGTTAGGTCCATTTTATTTCTATAATTTATCGGGGAAATCATTAATACGGTCCAAGTTCAAACACTCTGCTTAATAGGAGATAATATGTCCAAAGAAACAAAAATATCTCTGAAAGTAACTGGCATGACATGCGCATCCTGTGCCGCAGCAGTAGAGAAGGCCCTGTCTGGTCTTGATGGTATCAACGCGGTTCAGGTGAACCTCGGAAATGAGACAGTTACTGTGAATTATGATTCTGAATTTGTGAAAATGGCAGACTTCAACAAGGTCATCACAGATGCTGGTTACCATGTGATTTCCGATTCCGCAATCATAAAAATCGGAGGCATGACATGCATAAACTGCCAGAAGGCACTGGAGAAGGCAATTGAGGAACTAGACGGCGTTCTTGAGGTCAGTATCAACCTGAGCTCTGAAAAAGCAACAATACACTATGAATCCAGCAAGGCCGGTATTGCAGAGTTTCAAAGAACAATCGAGGATCTGGGCTATCAATTTCTGGGAATTGAAGGTGATGTAGATTCCGGCCAGGAAGACGAGGCCCGAAAACAGGACATGAAAAGCAAGCTGAACCGCTTCTTTGCGGGATTTTTTATTGGCCTTGGACTGATGATTCTCATGTATCTGCCAGCCACGTACCCGATTTCGATAACGTATATCATGCTTATCGTTTCAACTCCAGTGTTCATTTATGTAAGCCAGCCTATTTTTTCCGCAGCCTTTCGCTCATTAAAAAATCATAATCTCAATATGGACGTTATGTACTCCATGGGAATAGGTGTGGCCTATGTATCCAGTGTTCTTGGAACATTCGAAATCGTGCTGACACAGGACTTTATGTTCTACGAGACATCGTTAATGTTGGCTTCTTTTTTAATGCTGGGCCGATACCTGGAGGCCAGGGCGAAGGGTAAAACATCCGAAGCAATCAAGACACTCATGGGACTTCAGGCCAAAACAGCCATTGTTATCCGGAACGGCCAGGAGCTGGAGTTGCCTATTGATGATGTCCTTGTTGGGGATATAATCATTGTGAAGCCAGGCCAGAGTATTCCTGTTGATGGGGTGATAATTGAAGGTCAGAGTTATGTTAATGAATCAATGATTTCCGGTGAGCCAGTACCCAGCTTCAAGAGTCCTGGAGATGTTCTTATTGGAGCTACCATCAATCAGAACAGTATTCTCCGTATGGAGGCAAAAAAAATTGGCAAAAATACTGTTCTGGAGCAGATAATTCGCATGGTGGAAGAGGCCCAGGGTTCAAGGCCGCCGGTTCAGAAGATGGCTGATGTAGCTGTGAAATATTTCATTCCTGTAGTTCTGATCATCGCAATCGGGGCTTTCGGAGCCTGGTATGTTATTGACGGCGTACTTCTGGATGCACTTACGGTGCTGATTTCTGTGCTGGTCATTGCCTGCCCCTGCGCATTGGGACTGGCAACGCCCACTGCTGTGACTGTGGGAATCGGCCGCGGTGCAGAACTGGGTATTCTAATCCGTAATGGAGAAACTCTGGAGGTATCTGGACGGCTTGATACCGTCCTGTTCGACAAGACCGGCACAATTACAAAGGGAAAGCCAGAAGTAACAGACATACTGGCAGATGATGAAAACTCAATTCTGGAACTTGCGGCCAGTGTTGAGCAGAACTCCCAACATCCACTTGGAGAGGCAATTGTCAGGGCAGCCAATAATCATAAAATATCTCTGAAAGCAGTGACTGATTTTGACACATTTGGAGGCAAAGGAGTGGGAGCCAATATTGGCAATATCCCGGTGTTCATAGGTTCCAGAAATCTGATGCAGGAGAGGAACATTGACGCTGCAAAATTCGAGGAACAGATGATTCAACTGGAGGCCCAGGGAAAAACTGCTGTTCTTGTTGCCAGGGACGGCATAGCAATCGGAGTGATTGCCATAGCCGATGAGGTAAAGGATAATTCAGCAAAAGCAATAGCCAGCCTGAAAAAGATGGGCATGGAAGTTGCCATGATGACCGGCGATAATTCACGAACTGCCAAGGCCATAGCCGAGAAAGTTGGAATATCCAAAGTGCTGGCCAATGTTCTACCCCAGGACAAAGCAGCCCAGGTAAAGAAACTTCAAAAGCAAGGTAAAACAGTGGCATTTGTAGGTGATGGGATAAATGATGCACCAGCACTGGCTCAAGCAAATGTAGGCATAGCTATTGGCTCTGGAACTGATGTGGCTATCGAGAGCGGCGATATTGTACTGATAAAAAGCAATCTGGTGGATGCAGTTGCCGGAATTCAACTAAGTCAGAAGGTAATGAAGCGGATTAAACAAAATCTGTTCTGGGCATTTGCATACAATACTGCATTGATTCCACTAGCAGCAGGTTTACTCACACCATTATTTGGCATATCCTTTGAGCCGGAATTCGCAGGACTGGCAATGGCAATGAGTTCTGTCACTGTCATATCACTGTCACTTATGTTGAGGAATTATCGGCCGCCGATCCTTACGGTTTCCTAGTTTGAAAACACAGCTTTTCTTGCAAAAGATATTTAAGAAACTGGATGGTTATTCAGGTGAGGAAGAACATGACACAGTATTGTCCAAAATGTGGAATGCAAATGACCTTTTATCAGCAAAATCAGAGTTGGTACTGCCATACATGCAGATCCTATGCTGCCGCACCAGTGTATGCTAGTGCTCCTGCACCACAGTACGCGACACCCATGTACACTGCACCCCAACAAATGTATTATGCTGCTCCGCCGCCAATGCCTAATGAACATACGGCCAGGTCAAAAATATACGGGGCAATGAGGATGCGAGATACCACTGACAAAATAATCCCCACAAGCTGGGCTGTGGCAATACTGCTCTTCCAGATAATTGTGCCGGTTCTCACATTGGTAATGATCTATCTTCTGATTATTGGCGTCAATCTCAATCTTTCCGCATCGACCAGCATGCTTATGATTCTGTCAATATTCCTGGCAGTCATTGCAATGGTCATTGTACAGGCAGCTCTGGTTTACAAGCTGGTGAGAAGAAGGGACGAGCATTTTCACAGAGACGGATTAATGCGCCAGGGAATGATAGAATATCTGGATGCCATGTCCATTAAAGAGAAAAAAGACATTAATGTGGAACGCTGGACAATGAACTCCATGCATTATTCGGTCACTGAGGTAGACAGGGGTCCAGGAATCTGGGCACTCCTGGTAGGGCTTGTTGCAATCATTCCAATAATGGGAATCTTTGCCATGCTCTACTGTCTGTATTTTCTCACCAGAGATACACAATTGCATGACCAGCACCAGAGAGATTTTAACTCACAATTTCAGCTTGGGATGCTCAAACTGGGAAAAATCAATACAGTTTCATATGACTGGTATCCTCTTCCAAAAAGAGATTCATCGGTATACATCATAATGACTATTTTCACATTGGGCTTTACACTCCCATACTGGTGGTATGTGAATATTGTGGACATGAACACACATTTCAAACATCAGTGGCAGTTTGAGAACCTGATTATTAAAATGATAAAGGAAGAGGTGCCAGATGAAGTCCCTGCCAAACCTTAATCACAAATACATTGCAATTGCATTGGGCTTCGGAGCATTATCAACATTACTGGCCACTTGGGGTGAGATGGGTCTTATGTCAGATACTTTGCCAATACTCATGCCTTTCACACCTAGAGATTCAACGCCTATAACCATCCTCATGGCTGTTTTAATAGCTCCTTTTGTAGAGGAACTGGCTAAGCCCCTGGGACTTTATCTTATCAATGCAGAGGAAAAGCCAAACTTTACATTGAAAGAATGGGCCTTCCTGGGAGCAATGACCGGCCTGGGATTCGCAATAGTGGAAAATATACTCTATGGTTCCACGGTGGCAGATTCAGGCATGGAAACAGCTGGTTGGCTTATATTTTTGAGATTTCTCCTGCCGCTTCATATGATAGCCAGTGCAATTTCAGGATTCGGATTCGGCCTGTGGGTAAAGACAAAGAATGCAAAATATTTCATAATATGCCTATTGATAGCCATGGTTCTGCATGGGCTTTTCAATCTGGCTGCCACGGTGATTGGATGATGAAACTGCCAAAAGGAACTTACAAAGGACTGGCCAAGATACTTGGACCGCTGTTACTGTGGATGATCGCAGGCTGGGCCGCATATCCACCACTGCTCGATAAAATATCACTGGCCATGGGCGAAACTGTGGATATTGATGAGATAAAACTGCTTTCGTATATCATGATGACCGCGTGCGCAATGGCCGGAATAATTTTTATTATCTACGGGTACACTGGCAAGGAAGTTGCTGATGCTGAAATAAACGCACTCAACACAGAAAAATGGCCCTGCCCGGTATGTCTGAGTCCACAACCAGCTGAAGCTAAGAAATGTAAAAATTGTGGAAAGAATATTATCAGGTAGAATATTTTTAACCAGTATCAATAATTTGAATTAATTAATCTCAAATTAATCTTGGCCTGGCCTGGACTAGAAGTAGCCCAGGTGTCTGTTCAGCATACCAACTATTGTGGTATTGAACGTGAAAAATAAATTTGTTTTTCACGTTCAACCGAACAGAGCACCCAGACCGGCGGCTGCATCCTCTTCGGATACTGCTTCCTCTTCTGGTTCTTCTTCCTTCTGGGACTCCTTGGAGCCCGCTTCTTCGGCTGGTGCAGCAGCGGCTGCTGGTGCGGCAACGGCAACTTTCATTGCCTCTTCTATGTCCACACCTTCCAGAGATGCTGTGAGTGCCTTGACACGGGATGTGTCTGCCTCTACTCCAGCGGCCTTGAGTATGCCACTGACAGCTGCCTCTGTAATTTCCTTTCCTGCCGAATGAAGGATCATTGCGCTATAGATATATTCCATATTTTCTACCTCCATATTATGTAAATCGTATCGAACTTTAGTTCGCCTAACCGAACAGAGCTCCGAGTCCGGCGGCTGCATCTTCCTCAGATACTTCCTCCTCTTCATCCTCTGGTTCGTCCTTCTTCTTGTCATCATCGGGTTTGCTAACCGGTGCTGCTACGGCTGCAGCTGCACTGGCTGCTCCCATTTTCTCCTTTAACTCATCATCCAGAGCATCTGGAACCTGAGAAGCAAGAGCCATCATTTTTCCGCCGGCCATTCCAAGGAGTTTTTCGATTGTGTCCTTATTGGTTATTTCGGCGAAGATTGCCACATTCATTGCCTCGGAACTTCCCTTGGTCAACAATGGCCTGATTGTGAGTGGAGTTGTGTAACCTATCTGGCATGCCAAGCTGAATGCACCGCTTATGGTGCCCATTAGGTCACCCATAAACTGTTCTTCATCAATGGCCAGTACATCACTCTTGAATACTAAGCCTTCCTCGAAAACGCCTCTCAAGTCCATTCCCACGGTCATTGGGAATATCTCGAGTTTTGTAAGCATCTGTGCCATATTTACAGGTATTGGCTCACCGGCTTTTACAAGAGTCTTGCTCTTCTTGATGACGACCTTTCCGCCTTCTATTGCCGCCGGGATTCCTGCCTGCTGCAAATCTCCCACTATAGGACCTGGCTTGAATGGTGTCTCGCCTGCTTTAATATCTATGTCATCCGGTGCAAGCTCGCCACCCTTTGCCGGTGATGCTGTTTTGGTGGCTTCCATGACTTTGTATAATTTGAATGGATTATCTGTTGAACCCACAATGGCGCACTGGCCGTCAATAAGGTCAATGAGTCCTGCAACTCCTGCCTTATCCTTGTCCAACTCATTAAGTGCCAGAAGTAAAAGATTGTTCTTTGCAACCAGAAGGGTCATTTTACCCCTGAGGCTGGCTCTCATCTTCTGAAGCTGGGGTGCTGGAATTCCGGTGACATTGACTATGCCGATGACAGGACTTGCTTCGATGACCTTTTTCAGATCTGCCACATAATCCTGTTTCCAAGTTGCTGGCTCCCTGTCCATATTATCACATCAGCCTCACTGTCGGACCCATGGTGGTTTTCACATAGACAGATGCGATATTATTCTCACCCTGTTCCAGCCTTGATGTAACCCTTGTGACCACAGCTCTAATGTTTGCTTCCAGGTCATCCGGGTTCATGTCTTTCGTGCCTACCATTGTATGGAAGGTCTTCTTGTCCTTGCTTCTGATTTTGATGGTCTTTTTAAGTGAAGTAATCATTCCAGATGGGTCAGCTCCTGGTGGGATTGGTTTGGGCATCTTTCCCCTTGGACCCAGAACCGCACCGAGCCTCTTACCGATAACTGGCATTAACGGGGCTTCAGCAATAAAGAAATTATGACCGCCTACCAGCTTTCTGGCTTCTCTTTTGTTATCTGCATAATCCTCAAGCTGTTCCGGGGTGATAACAATATCTGCAACGCCCTTTGCCTTCTCAGCCAGCTCTCCGCTTCCGAAAACACCTATCTTGACACTGCTTCCGCGGCCTTTCGGGAGCATAATTTCTTCTTCAATCCTGTTCTTTGGCTGACTTAGATCCACGCCTTTCAGATTGATAGCCAGGTCTACAGATTCCTTGAATTTGCGTTCCTTGGACCCTTCAAGGGCCTTCTTGACCAATTCTCCGATGTTTTCGTACACGGTAAGTCCTCCTGTAGTGCTCGGGGCAATCCCCTACTACAGTGCACATAAAGTAGCCCCCCTACCTTGATTTTGTTATTAAGCGTTTCGGTAGGGGTTCCATAGGTCGTACGACCTTTGCCAGTATAATATTTACAGGCGGTGCACGACAGGCCATCCTCCTTAAGATTGCTTATCAAGATTTAAGGTGTGCCTTTTCATTTCTAGCCTGAAATACATTCTCTATTTATAATTTGATGTTATAGACATATATATGCACAAGAATCCTGCACTTACTGTGGACGCAATTGCAATCAAGGATGGCCAGATAATTCTAATCAAGCGGAAAAATCCACCATTTCAAGGTTCTTATGCACTTCCTGGCGGCTTTGTGGACTATGGAGAAACCGTGGAAAACGCGGTTATTCGGGAATTCAAGGAAGAGACTGGCCTGAATGCAGAGATAAAAGATTTCATTGGCATATATTCGGAACCGGACCGAGATCCGAGAGGCCACACAGTCAGTGCGGTCTTTGAACTGATGATTAGTGGCGGAACAATGCTGGCTGGAGACGACGCTGCCGAAGTATCCCTATTTTCACTGGATGAACTACCGGACCTGGCCTTTGACCATGGTAAAATAATTGCAGATTATATCCTATTTTTGGCGATTAGATAGAAATCAGATTAATAGATAATATAACCAGTATCAATCAATTCCTGGTAGATACCTTGTATATTGTCTTTGTGCCCTTCAGCATCTCATGGATCTTTTTGGTTATTTCCTTGTATTCATCAAGAGTGTCATAATCCACCACAAAATCGAAATCACCTATATAAGGGCTGAAACCGGCTTTCTCCGCTATGATTATGGTATCCATTGGTGATGCACCTTCGGGACTGAAGTATATCTTCAAATAGAGTTTCATTGAATAACCGTAAAACTTCTGGGATAAAAAGGTTTCTCAAGTTTCATCGTCAGGCATTTCAGATACTTTTTTCAAACCTAAAATGTCTGGCAAACCGTATTCAATTAAATAATAATAGCCAGTTCCGAAGAGAGGTACGAAAATAAGTGTGCTCAATATGTGGTATATCGAGAAAGGTATCTGGGCAATGAGAATCTCTCCCACACTGGCCCATGGAATTAGAAGTATTGTTCCAACTACTGTCCAGAGATCATAGATGATTGTCACAATAACAGCGATTCCTGTAAAAACTCCAATTCCCTTGATGGTAAAAAGCAGCTTTGGCTTTGTCTTGGTGCCCACATATCCTGCGAACATCATGCCAGTCCAGGTGAAAAATGAAATTCCAAGTATAATTTTCCAGCCAAATGTTCCTTCGAGATGGAACGTGTAGATGGCAATATCGGATAGAACCATGATTGCCAGGGGAATGAAGAATGCAAAAACACCCCCCAGAACAAGGCCAGCAATTATTGCAATAGCCAGTACAGGTTCAATATTGGCATATCCGGCCAGGGCGATGCGCAGGCTCACGCCCAGAACAATGAATATCACTGCCTGATTGATCTTGCCTGCATCAAAAGTTATACCTGATTTCGATTTTACCATGAACTTTCCTCAAAGGACCATTCCATTACATCTCCATCCTGAAGGACGTATTGACTCGCGCCCACCATTGCGAATTCATCATTCACATACCAGAACCAGTAATAATTGCTGGTATCATCTATGCCTTCTACTGAAGAGCCAGTACTGACATTATTGATGCCATTGACAAGAACTCCCCAGCTATAATCGGTGATATCCAGATTCTCATATCCCACCATCTCTTCCAGGGCACCCTGGGCAGTGTAATTGTCAGTGATAACGGTTTCAGAAACTACCGTACCATTGCCATAGTTCAATTTGACTGTGATACTTATGCCAGTCTTTTCAATCATGCCGCTGGGTCCCTCGGTTAGCGCAAAGACGAACTCAAGATCCTGGCCATCTCTTACAGGTGCAAGAATTTCCCTTGACTCGAAAGTTTTGTTAGTCATTGGTGCGAGTGTGCCATTGATAGAATATGTCCACCACCTATCTGAGGAATCTGCCAGACCACCCACGGTTCCATTGTTTTTTACGCCCCTTATATTATCGAAAAATAGAACACCTTCAATGCTTCTTTTATCTTCAAGATTACCTGCCCCTACGGCCTCGGCAAGAATACCTGGTACGCT
>JAGLQM010000149.1 GCA_023136815.1 Thermoplasmata archaeon | reverse complement strand
TGTGAGTTAGGTGAAGCGCAAATTTTACCACATTCATGTTGTCAAATTTGCGCCATTTAGGGTTGGGAGCCCTCATTTGTTGAATATGAATTTAATTAACTATCAAACTCAGGTTACAACCTCATCCAGCTTTCCAATTTCGATGGCATACTTGATCTCCTGGGCAATTCTCTGGCCGGTGGAAATCCCCGGCTCGATAAGGTCGGAATATGGAGAACCTGATATGTTGATATTCGTGCCTGCGACAATTCTGCTGGATATCTCGAAAACATAGAATTCCAGTTTGTCATTGACAATGGTCTCCAGGCAGAATGGCCCCATCATACCTCCGAATAATTCGATGGACTTTTCAACCACTTGCTCGGCCATACTGAATACCTTTGGCAGGAGTGATTCTCGAATCACCAATGGCAGATTGCCAGTAACCACGAATGATGGATAAATATTCAACCGCTTCAGTTCTTCCTGGCTACCTAATTTGTACATTTCGTCAATATTGGTCTCATCCCGGCGGTCCATACCCATTAACTCTAATTTGCCCTTGGAAATCTGGTAGCCATCTTCTTTTATTGGTGAGTAGAAGTAATGCAAATAATATCTGGTCCCTAATATATACTCTTGTATATTATATTTTAGACCATGCTCAATTCCCAGCTTGAAGTCATGGTAATCCTTTGCAATGAAGAAGCCTCTTCCACCTTTAGCTCCGTGATATTTCACAAGCACTGGCCTGTCAATATTTTTCGGATCCGAGATGAGCTGGGGCATTTTCACACCTGCTGAGGTGAGCCACTCACGTTCCATGTCCCTGTCAGACTCCCATTCAAGAACGGCGCGATTGCCGAATGTTGGAAGTGGAATTTCAGCGAATCTCTCTGCGCCCAGATACTCAACAAAAGAGCCATGCGGTATCAATACCACATTTTTTGCAGCCAGTTCACTTGCTCTGGTGACGATATCATCGTACTTCTCCACAACAAAGAACTCGTCAGGTTTGGCTAATGGAAAAGCATCATAGAATTTGGGAGCCTGTCCAATGGCGATTCCAAGGGTCTTGAAACCCTCCTTCCTTGCGCCTGCCAGTATCTGAAGTGAGCTGTGAGAACATACTGTCGCTATGGTAATATTTTCCAGGTCGTAACCTGATAAAATGTTTGAGATATCTGATTTTGAAACCATGACCTGGGAAAATCTACCTTGAATTTATAGTTTTCTCACCAAGAACGGCAAATTGGCACTTTATCACAATTCTGTAAAAGACATAAGTATGCCTATATTTTATCTTTCAACACCCAACAAATATTATCGGAGAAAAAAAGACTGGATAGTCCCATAAATCGGTAATTATCACCCATATATAATTATTTGATAAACTATATAAGATGCTGGCACTTTACTGTATATTGTGGCCGTGATTGATAAATGTCCTGTTTGCGGAAGCAAAATAGGCAAGAGTGCAGATGCTTGTGGGATTTGCGGAACCGCATTTGATGCGATTCCGCCAAAGTGCCCCTTATGTGATACTGAGATTGATGAATCAGTCGCGGAATGCTCTAATTGTGGGGCCGAGATTGAAAACAACCATGAATCTATTCCAGATACAGCTGTCGATGAGGTTGAAACTGCCGAAATGCCAAGTGAGGCAGACAAGGAAACAGCCGAACTCATAGGAGCTGATGTTTTTGTTGATATTGAGCTAGAGGAGCTTGTCAAACTTTCTGGCGTGGGTCCTCTGAAGGCCAAAATACTCTATGATGCTGGATATGCTGACCTGCGAATCCTGAAGCGAGCCAGTGTTGTGGAATTGATGAATATTCGCGGCATTGGAAGGAAAGCTGCTGGCGAGATTAAAGCATCTCTTAGAGAATCCAGTCTCGAGAAGATAAGGGAGACTGAGATAACCAAGGAAACCGTGGAAGCAGAACACCAGTGCCCGCTTTGTGAGACCATTGTCAGTGCCTACGAGGCTTCATGTTATGAATGCGGCTGCATATTCGAACCCAGCGGCGTTTCAGATGAGGATTCAGATAGATTGGCTCTTTCCTATTATGACAGCAAACTTCTACGGAGTCCAGAGAACAAGGATTTATGGTATGCCAGGGGAGCCACACTTGCCAAGATTGAAGAAT
>JAGLQM010000148.1 GCA_023136815.1 Thermoplasmata archaeon | reverse complement strand
CATAAATTTAACAAACCAGGTTGACTGGTCATTGAAAAGCATAGAAACAACTGACCTCAATGAAAATGGAACCATCGAGATACCAGAAGAGATGGGATTAGACACAAATGAAAATGGCATAATAGATTCTGGCGATGTCTTTGCCGGACATGATAGTGATGGCGATGGCATTCCTGATCAAGGGCAATCGCCTACCCAGCGTTTCCTTAACTTCCTATTTTTGGGAATTGCCATCATGTTTGGTCCATGGGCTTTCTACACTTCCAAGAAGCAATCAGATCTTCAGGCCATCGAGAGAAGGCTGCCAGACTTCCTTAGAGATGTTGCAGAGGCAGGAAGGTTTGGTATGACACTGGCAGATGCAATAGTCGTTGCATCATCTGGCCGGTATGGAAAGCTCACTCCGGAAATTAAAAAGATGGCTGCCCAGATCGAGTGGGGAGTTCCTGCAAGTGAAACCCTGAGGTTGTTTTCCGATAGAATTAACACTCCTCTGGTCGCCAGAGTGGTCACGATTGTGATCAAGGCCAGTGATGCAGGCGGAAGCGTCGCAGATGTGCTTACAATGGTTGCCCATGACACGAAAGAAGAGCAACTATCCCAGAAAGAGAGAGAGATTCAAATGAGTACATATCTGGCTGTTATTTACATATCATTCTTCGTGTTTCTTGTGACAATCATAATTCTTAGTGTTACTTTCCTGCCGAAAATACGACTGGCAGGTACAAATGTAGCTCTGGCTGCAGAAGAAGCCGGAATATCCGGCGGCGTGGGCGGAGCTTCACTGGATGTAAGTGCAATACCCAGCATTGAGATTGCATTTTTCCTCTCTTCAATGATACATGCCATAGGGGATGGTGCAATGGCAGGTGCATTACAGACAGGCAGTATTCCCAATGGTTTACGGCATAGTACTATAATGCTTATAATGGGTTTCGTGATATTGTTGATGGTATAGGGAGCGGAGAAAAATGGCAGATGCACTTACAGATGAACAGGCAGCCATGGAAGATGAAAGCATTGCCGAGGTTGATGCCAATAAAAAAGGTCCTGGCTTCCTGGATAATATAAAGAAATCCTACATGAATAAACTCAAGGGCAAGAAACAAATTAAAATTATTGCTCCAAAGGGTGCTCAAGAGGGTGCCAAACAGCTCCTGGAAGGTATCACGACCATACCAAAAATAGTTGAGAAACATATTCAGGAAATCGAGATTGAGCCTGTCATTGATGGATATTCCTATGTCAGAATCAAATATGACAACATTGCCAATGACTATCTTTACGAGGTCATTGAACCAAAGCTAACCGAGGAAGAAGAAGATGTTCTTGAAGTGCTGAAAGAAACAATGATTGACTCACTGGAATTACTTGAGGATGCAACCATGGATGAGAAAGAAGTATATCTCAGAAAAGGTGCTGACAGCCTTCTTGCGGATATAGGAATTCAGCTTAACCCTATTTCCAAGGAAAGGATCGTCTATTATATTCTAAGAGATTTCACAAGATATGGTGCTATTGACGCGACCATGATAGATGTTCAGGTGGAGGATTTGTCCTGTGACGGTATGAATGTACCACTCTATGTTTTCCACAGAAAATACGGCTCTATTCAATCCAATCTCAAATTCACATCATCTTCTGAGCTTGACGGCTTTGTGGTATGGCTTGCACAGCGTTGCGGAAAACACATTTCAGTGGCAGAACCAATGTTGGATGCAACGATTCCAGATGGTTCCAGATTGCAGGCCACCCTGGGGACCCATGTTACAAAGCGAGGTTCATCTTTTACCATCAGACGTTTCAGAGAGAATCCTTTCACGCCACTGGACATGATTAAATTTAAAACAATGTCAATAGACATGATGGCATATCTCTGGCTTTGCATTGAGAATGGTAAATCCATTCTGGTGTGCGGCGGTACAGCCAGCGGTAAAACTACCACTCTGAATGCGATTCTGCTGTTCATTCCGCCACAGATGAAGATTGTGAGTATTGAGGATACCCGTGAGCTTAATCTGCCGCATGAAAACTGGGTGCCGCTATTGACACGTTCCGGTTTCGGCGGAAAAGATGCCAGCGGAAAGGCTGCTGGTGAGATTGATATGTTCGAACTTCTCACTGCCGCTCTAAGGCAGCGCCCACAATACATGATGATTGGTGAGGTAAGAGGTTCAGA
>JAGLQM010000147.1 GCA_023136815.1 Thermoplasmata archaeon | reverse complement strand
ATCGTCAACAGAGGTTTTGCATTCTGAGCAGAATTTAGCCTCCTCCCGGAGCACGTGGTCACACCCATTGCAGTTGGCCAGATCCTTCAATTCTTCTCTGGCTAGTGCATCCTGTTCGAGTTTTTCTTTCTCAAGACGTTTTGCCTCATCTTCCTGAAGTCTGGCAGATTCCTCTTTTGCCGCAGCAACCCTGCCGTCTGCTGCCTCCTTCATTGCATCTTCAGCTTTTTTCTTCTCTTCAATTACAATGTCCCAGCCAGGTTTCATGGAAAGCGCATCATCAAAGGCCTCGATTGCCTGCATGTATTTTACAAGCATGGCCAGTGCAACTCCCTTCAGCAGAATGACCTCTGGATTTCTCCATTTGGTCAGCACAGTATCATAACAAATGATTGCATCTTCATACCGTTCCATGTCGTGGAGTAAAATACCCTTATTCAACCAGGCATCCAGATAATCATCCTTTTTGCGCAGAGCCTGATCAAATGATTTCAGGGATTCGTCATATTCCTCCAGATTTTTCAGAGCCACGCCGCGGTTATTCAGCACTTGTACATTATCTGGTTCCAGTCGCAGAACCTTGTCATAGCAAAGTACAGCTTCTTCATACTTACCCAGATGGTGCAGTGTCGCACCCTTATTATTCCAGGCCTTTGGATATTTTGGATTCAGTGCCAGTGCCTGGTCGTAGCATGCAATTTCATCCTCATACTTTCCAAGATGGTAATGTGTGGCTCCGAGATTGTACCAGGCCTCCTCACTTTCGGGATTGTAATCAAGCACTTTCTTGAAGCAGTAAATGGCCTCATCATGCTGACCAATGGCGGAAAGGGCATTTCCTTTCATTAGCCAAGCAAGATCATATTGGCTCTTCAGGTGGATGGCGGCCTCATAGTATTCTATGGCTTTTCGATAATTTCCAGTACCATAAAAGTCATTTCCCCAGCGCATATTATTTTCCAGTTCGTCTATGCTTGGTAGGAATCTATCTCCATCCTGCTCGAGAACACGTTGATCGGCTCCCTTTTCCAGAGCATCAGCCATGTCAAATTTCTTTAGTAATAGTGTGAGTTTCTCACCATCTGCAAGACTAACATTCAGCATATCAGCATATTTGTCAGCATCATCGGTGAAGCCAGCTGTTGAAATATAAACCGGAGAAAGCTCCTTCCCATTACTCTGTTTTCCAACAGTCATCTGGAGCTCATCTGGCCCAATTTTTCTCTGGCCCCTGACTGCTCGAATAAAGAAGATTCTTCCAAGGTCATCATCATCTCTTGTGGCCTCATAGTCCAGATGTTTAGCGGTGAATTCCAGATTTTTAATATTGAATCTCATCTGCTTGAGAAGGTTGGTAGTAAGAGCTTCAAATTCATCCTGGGGCATATCATTGATAATGCCAATCAAACGATTCGGCGCAGGGCTCCAGTCTAACATTATTTAATCGCCTCCAGTTTCGCTGCGGGCATATAATGAAATATTGAATGATTTGCGCCGCTTAATTTCATTATTCAACCTCCTTAATCAGCCGTTTTGCGCTCTGTTCACGCCATCTGCTGGCTCCTTCCAATTTCGGACTTATCTTCAATGCCTTGTCAAAGGACTCAATTGCTTCGGAGTATCTGGCTACCTCATGTAATGAGATTCCATAGGCCATCCAGTTATCTGCAATATGCTCCCCAAGATCAACAGCCATCTCGAGAGATTTAATAGATTCTCCTTCTTTTCCAATTTCTTTCTGAGCTTCGCCCAGGTACCGCCAGATGTGGGCTTTCTCTGAATCAACATCAAGAGCCTTTCTGAAAAGTGATATTGCCTCGTTGTAATCGCCGTTGTCAAGCATCAACTGGCCCTTTCCGGTTAGCGCGGTAACGTCATTGGGGTTCAGTGCCAGAGCCGTGTCATAGGGCTTCTTTGCCTCTGCCACACGTCCCTCTTCACGATATATATCACCCTGCAATGCCCAGGCTTTTGAGAAATCGGGATGGTGTTTCAGGACTGCCCGGAGGGACTGGAGTGCGGCACCCCACTTTCCTCTCTTTATTTGAATCTCGACTCGGCCAGCCAATCCCTCTGGCTCCGTTGGATAGACCTCAAGTAGCTTCTTATATACCTCATCTGCCTGGTCCAGCATGTTACGGTTCATGTAAACCCTGGCTTTCCGTAGATATGCATATACATATT
>JAGLQM010000146.1 GCA_023136815.1 Thermoplasmata archaeon | reverse complement strand
ATTCTTGCGCACCTGTCCGTCAGACGGTTTTATCTTGTTTGTCTGACAAATGTCCTATAGGTGTCCGACGTATATAAAGGTTTTGGTGGATTTGCATTGTTAACTTATTTAGGGTGAGAGTTAAACGTGAGTCAGATATTTTTCTGACAAGCTGCCCACATAAGTGATTATTTATTAATCATTGGATATGGCTTCACTAATCTCCAGATAGCTGGCTAATTTCTTACCTGGAGATTTAAACACGCATTCCACATCTTTTCGTGGATTATCTAAACGGGGTGTAGTCCAATTTGTGATTGGAAGATTTCTGCCCAATCCAATCCCCTATCAGATGACAGCGGTTCTATTATGGATGTTTACGAGATCTCACCGTATCTCGTCCAAATCAATACTGGCCAGTTCGCTCAGTTCCCGGTGAAGTATTTCTATCCTGGCAGCCTGTTTCTCATGGCCCTTGCTCCGCTCCCTGGCAGCCACCAGAGCCAGTGTCCATCTTGCCGGAGCCTGGTTTTTCTCGGTTATCAAGTTATCCGCATGCGCGACTATCTTCTCGGCCAGAGTCTCAGGTATCATGTTCCTATAAGGCAGGCCAATATCTCTTGCCTCGGAGGCCAATATTCCAGCACCCAGATGTCTTTCTACAATGAGAATAATACGTTCATCCAATCCTCTTTTCCTAAGAATGTCTGCGCCAATAATCGCATGCTCGGGTCCATGGGTCTGGCTCCTGCCAATATCGTGCAAAAGAGCTGCCCTGCTTACAAGTGTTAATATTCCCTCATCCTGGGTAATTCGCATGGCTATCTTCAAAGCCAGCGTCTCCACGGCCATGCAGTGGTCTATTACCTTGTTCGGGCAATTTTCCTCGGCAAGATAGGAAAGGCATATTTCCACGGAGGGAATCTTGCTCATTTTGACTCCACCGTCTTGCCTCTTGGATTTGGTAATATCTTCATCTGGCCATCATCATAATCAGGCATCTTTCCGTCAAAAAGTGTATGCAGAAACACTCCCAGAGCTGCGACCTCGGAATGCGGCTGATTTCCCACGCCCACATTAATACTGGCTCTTTCGTAAACTTCCCGCGGAACCTTCTCCGCGCCAACAACGATCATGATGTCTCCGAAAGGTTTTATCTGAACCATTGCCTTGTCCAGTGTTTCACCGTACATGGTAAGATGAACTATCTGGCCCTTGAATTCTTTCAAGGCCTGACGCCAGTTGACCCCGGTGCGGAGCTTCACATCACCACCCCAGCGCTGACATGTACTTTCAAAATTTACTTCCAGTTCTCTGTCTGGGGTATCAACAAGAACCTCATTGGCTCCAAAAGCACGGGCAGTCAGTGCAACATGGGTGGTTATGCGCTTGTCCCGTTCTGGTCTGTGGCCTATTCTCAGTACTGTTATCATGAATTTCACCAATTACTAAACATTTCTTGTATTAATACCGTAGCCTCTGGCTCAGGCTTAATACCTAAGAATGTTTAGTTAGGTGCAGGTTCTAGCCGTGTGCCCCTATTATTCATCATCTTCGTGGGGTTCTATCCTGTGACCCCGGTAATCGAATTTTACCGAGCGTTTGACAAGGCTCTTCAATAAGGTCTGGCTTACTTCCAACTCTTCTGCCACATCACCGGCGAACTTTCCTTCATCGCCAATCAGATCCAGTATCTTCTTCTCTATCTTTTTAAAATCCTTGTCCAGCATGCCTGCGGCTGCAATGACATCGCTGATCTCAAATACCGAGCATGAAGTGTTGATATGGAATGCAGAGTAATAGGTGTGATAAGCCTTAACTGGCTTATGAGTTGTTCCCTCCGGCGGCTGCTGCCAACGGGTCTCTACAAGCTTCATCTTGTTGAAAAATCTTATAGCAAGCCTTCCCTCGTTACCAAATTTGTCCTCTATTTCCTGGGCGGTGCGCCATCCGGCTGCAACCTCTTTGAAAACCTCTCTTTTTACGTCCGTGTCCACTGCCCTGAACGCGGATACCAGCTCGGACGGGTCATTGACCACTTTTATTCGATTCATAGAACCGTCCCTATATTACTTTCAATCAATATAAAACTGATGACGGTATTAACAGTAGCCATATCGACAAGTCTATATACAAAATGCCAAATCTCTCCAGCATAAGCCGAGATAGCTCAGCCTGGTACACTGTATGAACCAAGTTCATACGTGCCTCAAACACCCCGGTGTTTTCGGGGGCGCCGG
>JAGLQM010000145.1 GCA_023136815.1 Thermoplasmata archaeon | reverse complement strand
ATTGGCAATCCCTTTCTCCCACATGCCAGATCACCTAGTTTCTCCCTGATTCCAACAACATGCGTTTCTCCACCGAAGCCACAATATGACGGATGGTCTGAATGTTCTGGGGCTGCACACATAGAATTTCAGTTCCATTCCGAATAAGGAACTCAAGCAGGCTGGGCATTGCAATGAGGTCTTCGGAAAGTACTGCAATGCTGCTTTCTGAACAGCTGACCAGTGCCTCTCCAAGAGCCTTTTCAAGTGCCTGGAAGGAAAAGATTAGCCAGTGCCCGTCCTCTCCGCCTCCCAGCATCAGGCGGCCAAGCATATCCAGATCTAAAGCTAATACATCTGCCTTGCTGGCCAGGGTGTCCATGAAGAATAGATTGCTTGGATACATAACTCGCACCCAGATCTTAGGCCTGGGCACCAGTTCTTCAAGTGCCAGATTCAGATGATTAATGACTTTTGCCAGTTCATCGGAACTTCGTATGCCTGGAATTAAAATGCCAGCTTCAACTTCTTGGCTCATAATTTCACGCATTATGTCAGCAATATCTGCCAATTTCTCGCTTTTCAGTTCTACTACCACTTGGCTTGTTTTGAACTTGCACTTTGCCTCGGCAACTATCTGGCTTATTTCGTTCAGGTCAATATTCTTGGAAATAATAAGTCCTTCAACATATTCGTCAGTCAGGCGATTAATGTCATCTGGTTCTTCAATGCTCAAAAACAGTTTGGTAGCAACAACTGGTCCATGTTGGATTGTTGAAATTGGAGATGGCTTTTTCTCCTCCATTAAGCTGAGGCTGAACTCTCTCTGGGGAAGTTCAATAATATCCTCGCGCTGTGAAACTAAAGCTGCCGAGCAGACTACGGGCCTTGATGAAACAAAGCATATTCCGCATCTTTCAATTCCAGGATTATCATTCATGAACATTCTTATAGGTAAAAGGGAAGTCAGCATATCTCCGCTGGCTTTTTCTTCATTCTGAAATTCCTCATCAAGTTCGACCTTTACAGGCCCCTGGGCCTTCATAACATACTGAAATGATTGCTGGCGTTGTTCTATCCGCTCCAGCTCGCCGTCAGGCTTGAATTCATAGATGTCTCCGGAAATGGATGAATCATTAAGACCCTCAGGCAGTCCGAAAACCGCCCTGGCTATTATTGCCTGATTTTTTTTGCGAAGTTCTAATGAAGTCTCAGAATCAAAAAGTTCCCGAATCAGAACTGCTGGCATGTCTTGCTTCTCCAGCTTATCAAGGTTACTTTTCAGCCATTTTAGCCAGCAATGCTTGATGCCGTCTAATAAATCTTGACCTGCGGAAGCATAGACCGGCGAAGCACTAACCCCGAACTTCGAGGTTGTGACAATGGAAGCTGTTGCATCTAATTCTCTAAAAGCCGTGAGAATGTCCATCTCCTGGTTCCAGACTATTCTGGCACGCCTGAAGACCGCTTTAACGTTCCGCCAGCTTTCCTTTGGGTCTTCGGCTCCTGACTTGTAGAGATTTAATGCTGCGGCAATTTCTTCCTTCTTCAGAAAATCCGAAAATACAAGAGGCGTTACGACAAAACCTCTCACTGTTGGAAAATCAGCCCTGGCAAGGACGGCCAGTCCTGCGCCCAGGGAGCCTGCGGCAGACTCATTGAGGCATTCCAGGTCATTAAATCTCAATATTGTGGCCATTGTGACATAGATGGGAAGTCAAGTAAAAAAGGTTTTGTAGCGGTAATCTCATTGTTTACAGATCGATGATTACCACCAAATATTTTGAGAGAATATGATACTGGCTACATACTCAGGGTGAATGCTTTACATTGCTAAATTCAGTTTTCGTATTCACCAATTGCTGCTAATATAATTGGAATTTTATGCTGCTGAATTTAACAATAGAATGCTCCCGCACCATGTAGAATGCAGTGCTGTAAATAGAATTGCATTCAACAAGGACGATTAATGTCTCATATGCCGTGCCGGTAAAAAACATTTTGTAGATGCATTTCATTAAAGGATTGATTCCCATGAACTACGAGTCAATAGAATTCCAGCGAAAGGACAAGAAGGCCATAATCCATCTGGCAACCCCTGATAATCTGAATGCCCTGGACGTTAAAATGTCCGAGGAACTGGACAATGCTCTTCTAAGATGTGAAGAGGATGACTCCATCAAGGTCATAATCATCACCGGAAAAGGAAAGGCATTCTGCGCCGGAGGCAATGTCAAGGCAATGGC
>JAGLQM010000144.1 GCA_023136815.1 Thermoplasmata archaeon | reverse complement strand
TGCTTCTGGACTATCATGGAAGGCAGGTTAAAGGCATTACTGTGAAAACGCCGTTCCTCAAGAAATGATTAAATTAACCAACTTGATACCTGTGCAACGCAGCTTTGACACATTATGTAGAAAATCGTGTATCAAAGATAGATGAATCAGAGTTGCGATGCAATGGGAGTGACACAATGTTGAAAAAACTTTATGACGATCTGAAAGAAGTTATCATGTTACCAGGAATATCCGGCTATGAGGATGCTGTCCGTGACTATGTGAGGAAGTATGTTGGAAAGAACTTCAAAACAGAAGAGGATGCCATTGGTAATCTAATATTGAACATGGGCGGCTCTGCCAAGACCCAGGGAAGGGGCCCGGGCAGCGGAAAAGGACCATCCATTGCTGTGGTAGCGCATATGGACGAGGTTGGTATGGTGGTTTCCAATATTCTTGACAGTGGAAACATCAAGTTCAAGGTTATTGGCGGTATTTGTGACCAGATGCTGGCTGCCAGAGCCGTGGAGGTTCACACAAATAAAGGAATAGTTCGTGGTGCAGTTGGATTCAACGCTCCCCATCTCAGTATTGGCAGAGACCCTAAAGAAATCATAACCTGGGACAAACTTGTTATAGACATAGGAACCAGAAGCAAGAAGGAAACCGAGGCACTGGGTGTAAAATTCCTTGACCCTGTCATAATCAAAAAGGATTATTTTGAAGTTAATAAGAAAATGGTTTGTTCCAGGGCACTGGATAACCGTGTGGGAGTTACTGCCCTGCTCAAGCTCTTTGACAATCTTAAGAAACTAAAATTCAAGGGGAAGGTCAGTCTTATCTGGAGTGTTCAGGAGGAGATAGGCCTCCGCGGGGCAACAGTCATTGCCAATACCATGAATTTTGACTATGTGATAGCTCTGGATACTTACTCAACTACCGACAGTCCAGGCCTGGAGAAGTTCTATCAGCCAGTATTCTTGGGCAAAGGCCCGGTTCTCAGATTGGTTGATGTGAGAATGATAGCCAGCCCGAAATTCAGAAAGCTCATTGACAAGGTTACCAAGGTCGAAAAAATTCCACTCCAGTATGGTATCACTGGTGGTAGTACTGATGGTGCTGCTATCCAGACCTCTGGTGCTCTGACAATGCCAATTGGCATTCCAATGAGGTATACACACAGCGCAACAGAAATGGTACATCTGGATGATCTGGATAATCTGATTAAATTGCTTACCGCAACAGTGAAGAACATTCAAAAATAATAGTCTGATTCAGTGTTGCCCAACTGTGAAGGAAGTTCAGAAATAACCCAAGTTTGACAGTTAATCAAAATTATATTATTGAATAATTTCAACAATAAATACACTTTGCGTTTCACCCTGCCTTTCACAACTGGTGTGGCTAACCTTACCCTGGGTTTTTGTTATGGTCAATGCCTCCTGGCATATCCCTTCCCAGACCAGACATGCCTCTTCATAATAGCACACATCCTTGAGAATCATCCTTATTTTATTGGGATTGGAGGCATCAATTTCGCAACTACCGAAGGCATAGACCTCGCTGAAGTTCTTTGGGAATTTCAGAGCCAATGTCTGAAAATCGTTGAATCTAACCATCCAATTCAAGATACCGAGATTATGCAGAATAAATCTCCCGGCCTCCTTCACAGCCTCCTGGCCTTTGTTTCTATTAATCCATCGAAGAACGTTTCCAATTATCTCATCTTGATAATATTGTCCGTCTTTGAAGTTCAGATTATCGATACCCATATCTGCCCTTGCTATCTTGAGATTGGAGACTCCCCATTTATGCTCAATAAATTTCAAATAACCGTTTAGCACGCTGCCACGAGTTCTTCTCTCCATGTATGTCTATGGTTTTTCAACTTTATAATGATTTTGAAGTTAATATTCTAACAAAGCTTACGCTAACCAATAAAAAAATTAATAATACGTTCGATGACAATAAGTGCTTAATCACCAGTTTAACTAAGGTAATTGTTGCGTACACACATTTGCGAGTCTTCTTACGCGACTCGACTTTTTGCTCTTTGTATTGACAAAAATGTCAATCCAAGAACTTGTAGACGTAATAGGTATAGGGGGAATCTGGAATTGTATTGCGAACAATACAGGGTTCCAGAAACCCGAGTGTCTCATATCTCCATAATCGGAGGCGATGTCGGTCTTTCGACCTTCAGTCACCACCTACTCTGTTGATATGAGTTATATTACGTAGGAGGTGATCCATCTG
>JAGLQM010000143.1 GCA_023136815.1 Thermoplasmata archaeon | reverse complement strand
GGCTGCCTCGGCATGCTGGCTTGGTATTCGGAGGGCCAGCAAGTTAATCCTCCTTTTTCTCTTTTGTCGAACGTGAAGCTTCTCGCTTCTCGTTCGCATAGTAGGGGGCTTCAAGTGTTGCCCGAATTTCCTTGGCAATTACCTTGCCTATGCCCTGGACCTTCATTAGCTCTTTTTCCGGGGCCTCCAGCACCGCTTTCACGCTGCCAAAATGGGATAATAATCTTTGAGCTTTTATTCCTGAAATATTAGGCAATCCCTCGAGTATAAACTGCTGCCGTTCCTGAACAAGCATGGTTCCTTTTTCGCCGCGAATCCCTGGCTTCCGGCCTTCTGCAACCTCGCGTTTCACCAGTGTCAGTAAAAATTGCGCAGTGTCTTTGTCATCTGTGGTGAACATCAGCGGCACTCCAAAATCCGTAGTTATGCTGGCCAATGCTCCGCGTATAGCCCCGGCAGGTATCTGCCTGCGGTCAAAAAGACTTGGGCCTTCAATAATAATCAGAGGTGACTGGTATGCTCTTTTTAATGCCCTAACTTGGGAGAACAAACGGCCGTCCATCATTGACGATAGAAAGTCATCAACCTCCTTCCGCTCCACGCCAACACGTTCTGATACCAAATAATCGCCAACATCCAGCTGCTTTGATTCGATGATGACATCCCAGGTTGCCAGGTGTCGTACCACCGATGATTTGAATTCTCTAGTATCTGCTATAATTTTCAACACTGGCTCTGGTTTATTAGCATTCTTCTTAGGATTAAAATCCCCCAGAGTTCTTTGATCCTTTTCTGCGGCTTCCCGAGAAGCCGACATTTCTTCAACCTGCTTGCTGGCCTCTGCTTTCTTCAATCTGGAACGGATTCCGGCACTCTCAAAACTGGGTGCTGTTGGTCCCCCAACAACAATATCCTTCTGAAGATCCTTACGCAGCTTCTCCAGTTCCTTGTGCATCCTGGCCTCCTTGTGTTTTGAGGACCAATAATATGCCTCATCACGGGTTCCCTTGGAAATAAGAATCACAACCTTACCGGCCCTGTGGCGACCTGTCCTGCCCCGACGCTGGATAGTCCGTATCTCCGAGGGCACAGGCTCATAGAAAACCACAAGCTCGGTTGATGGAATATCAAGTCCTTCCTCTGCTACACTTGTGGCCACAAGAACATTGAAGTCTCCATCCTTGAATTTATCTAGAACTTCAACCTGCTTTTTCTGGCTCATTCCCTTATCCTTTCCTTTGGTTGCCTGGCCAACGAATTTTACAGGTCGAATAATGCTTATTTCAGACAGGGCCTTGGCTACCATTTCCGATGTGTCACGATAATGAGTAAAAACAATAATCCGGGAATCTGGCTTCTGATTGAGCTGTGCTACAACCAGCTTCTTCACCCTGCCCAATTTTGGGGATTCCACAGAGGCGGCCTCGAGTCTGTTGGTCTCCTTCATTGCCATCTGCACTTTTGGTATTGCAATAGATTGCTTCGCTGCCCGACTGGCTCCCCTGGATGTTGCCTCCTGTATCAGCCGCTGGAAATAGGCCTGGAGAGCGGCAACGCCCTGTGTCTCGGCCAGTTCCAGAGCGTGATTCAGCTTCATGACTATTGCTATGATGGTTGCTGCGCTGAAGGCATCGGACGATTTGCTGCCAGTTTGCAGCTGCCCCTGGATCATACGCTGGGCAGCCAACAAGTCCTTCATGCTCACGTAGCTTCCCTTTTTCAGATAACCCATTTTCCGGAGTTGATTGGCCTGTTCCTCCACACCCTTTTTCAGATGCTGGATGACCTCCCTGAACTCCTTGGGAACATCAATCTCTATCCACTTGAGATAAATCTCATGGACATATTTTACAACATCCGGATCATACTCATGACGTATCTCAACGCTCTCGATATTCAGGTTTTCACATACTTCCAGGATTTTTTCAGGGTCATTTCCAGGAGATGCAGTCATTCCCAAGGTATGGCCCGATTTGATTTTACGGTATCGTTCTCCGATGAACACATAGGCATAGTCTCCAACCGCCCGATGAGACTCATCAAACACTATCAACGAAACATCATTCAGGTCTATCTGGCCCGATACTAAATCATTACTTATTACCTGGGGAGTTGCAACAATAATCTGGCTTTCATTCCACATTTTCTTACGTTTAGCAGGTGGAGTTTCACCAGTAAGCAGAACCGGAGGTTCGGAAATAATATGCTTTTTTAGAAATCGAAGATGCTGCTCCACCAGTGGTTTTGTTGGAGCCATGAACAGGATTTTACCGCGTTT
>JAGLQM010000142.1 GCA_023136815.1 Thermoplasmata archaeon | reverse complement strand
GGTCCCTGAAGAATATTAACATCAAAAAGAACAGGAAAATAAAGAATGGGGCAATGAGCCAGAACTCCAGAATAACCAGTACAATGCTGGCTAATGTTGGGAGAAGAATCATTCCTGCGGAACCCTTGGCGAACATGATACTACATTTTGCTCATCATACAAAACATTAATTGGACTTTTGGTATTGCCCTGTTGATGGTTTCCGGGTTCATAACATTTGAAGGCATAGATGGGTGTGGAAAAAGCACGGTCTCCAGATTAATCGGGCAGCAGTTGCAAAATGAAGGATTACACGTGCAATTAACTATCGAGCCGACAAGAACCTGGCTGGGAGAGGCAGTCCGCCGAAGTTATACCGAAGAAATTAACCCATACACCGAAGCATTCCTCTTCCTGGCAGACAGGGCGACCCACACCGACTGGATCAAGGAAAAGATGGACCATGGAAATATAGTGATTTCAGACAGATACTCCGATTCAACAGTGGCCTATCAGGCAGCACTTTTCCACCAGAAATTAGGGGGTTCGATGCCGGAATATTTAAAATGGCTCCAGGAAGTCAGCCAGCCTGTAATTATCAAGCCCAATCTTACACTGCTTATGGACATTGACCCGGAAGTTTCTCTGGCCAGGCTCAGCGGCCGTGGAAAGATGGAGAAGTTTGAGACTTTGGAGAATCTGAAATTAGTCAGGAAAAATTATCTGACCATTGCCAAGAATTCGGCTCATTTTAAAATAATAGACGCATCCAAATCCCTTGAGGAAGTTACCGAGGAAGTCTGGAAAATTATTAACCAGGAATTATGAACGGTGTGTTTTTATTGTATTAGGTATTCATCCAGAATGTGATGAATGAACTCTTATTCTGAGGTGTGGTTCTCTGAATCATGACCCGTGATGAGGATCTTGAGTACTGAATTTAAATCTACGACAGGAGCAGAGCTCCGCTGTCGAAAATTTAAATTTGCGGAGAAAAAACATGGCGGTGGTATAACGCCATTGTTTTTCCTCCAGCATCCACAAAATAGCGAAGTCTTTTTGTGGACTCTTAACAAAGTCCCAACGTTTAATCTTTCAAACTTTTTGTTTTATTTACGACAGGAGCAAAGCTCCGCTGTCGAAAATTTAAATTTGCGGAGAAAAAACATGGCGATGGTATAACGCTGTTGTTTTTCCTCCAGCATCCACAAAATAGCGAAGTCTTTTTGTGGACTATTAATAAAAGTTCCCAACGTTTAATCTTTCAAACTTTTTGTTTTATTTACGACAGGAGCAAAGCTCCGCTGTCGAAAATTTAAATTTGCGGAGAAAAAACACGGCGGTGGTATAACGCCGTTGTTTTTCCTCCAGCATCCACAAAATAGCGAAGTCTTTTTGTGGACTATTAACAAAGCCCCAACGTTTGATTTTTTCAAACTTTTTGTTTTATTTACGACAGGAGCAGAGCTCCGCTGTCGAAAATTTAAATTTGCGGAGAAAAAACATGGCGATGGTATAACGCCGTTGTTTTTCCTCCAGCATCCACAAAATAGGATCTAAGGTACTCAGATAAAGAAAATATGGACCGGGCGAGATTTGAACTCGCGGCCTCCTCCAGTTTGTCTGTCTGGCCATAACAGCCAAACAAGTGCCAAGGAGGCGATCTACCGAGCTGATCCACCGGCCCATTGTGAGTGATGACCGAAACATTGGTCAATCGTGCAACACCTTGAGCCAGCATCTCTGCAAGCTCAATTTTGTACGGGGCGCGCAACACCTGTTGTTGCAAGCCAGCTGAATTTTATTCAGCGACGTCGCCAAGCCAGGGAAGTTGGAATTGAATAAAAAACTTTGGCTGAAAATTTTATAAGAAATAAGTGGAGGCCCCGAGAGCGAGTTGGTAATTTAAACAAATGATCCTTTCGACCTGTGGGGACTCCAATAGATAAACCTACTTGGGAGCATATATACTTTTGGGCGGAAATGGCTTGCAAAATCTTAATATGCAATCGGTATTACTGCCAGACGCAAGATATACAATAAACATAGGCTAATTATATCTCACCATGCTCAACCGAAACACTCTGTGTTTCTCGGCTTCAAGGAATGCTGACGCACTCCTCTTGCCGCGTTGTGCGCTGTAAAACACGAAACGTTGCCGTTTCGCACGAAGGAATGATAAAACATTTCTTCTGTTTGGGAACTTTTCAAGTTCCCTCGTGGCCCGGAGGAAAACCTGCGGTTCTCCTCCTGCCGCGAAGTGACTTCGTAACTTCGCGGGCCCGTGGCCTAGCTAGGATA
>JAGLQM010000141.1 GCA_023136815.1 Thermoplasmata archaeon | reverse complement strand
CCTGATCAGCCTCTTGACGAAACTCCTACGGTATGAATGTACTAATTTACGTGAAATATTGATTGGTTAGACGATAATTGGAGCAATACCAGTGATTTAGTGAGAACATAAATCCTCAGCTTCCCAACTAAGGCCGTTGCGGTATAAATGAGATGGAAAAAATCTTTATTACTGTTGTGAGGCGCTACTTTTTTTCGGTTGCCTTTTCCAACGCTTCACGGATGGTCTTTTCATCCAGGCTCAACAGCATCGCGAGCTCGGACTTGAAGTCCCCCCGACCAAATTTCTTACGAATCCTTCTAATACTGATTTCTTTCAGCATGGGCTGCAGCAGTTTGTACAAGGACAAAACCATCTTCTTGATCAGACCAAGATTTCCCAAAGCTACCCGGTCAGTGGTCATGTTAGCATCTTCTCCCAAAAGAACATCAAGATGCCAATGTAGCCGATTTTCTACCCCCCAGTGCCCCCTGACGCCTTCTGCACACACCACAACATCCGATAAACTGGTGATGTAGTAACGTGTCTCAGTCGTCTCTTTACCACTTACCACGTTATACATGTTCTTCTGGTAGCAGATGATGCCCTTTAGGCCTGCCCAATCCACAAATACATTGTTCTTTTTAGTGTTCACCTTCGCAAGATAGAAGGATCTCTTCTCAACCTGGTTGTGGGCTTTCTCTATCGTCTCGTAATATTCTGTGGGTTTGTTCTGCATACGTTGCTTATCCTTTTCACTAAAAAACAGTGTGGCCTCTTGTTCAAGAAACTGTTGGTTCCCCTTTAGTGCTCCCACATAATGCCCCTTTCCTTCACGTATGACGGCAATAGTCTGCTGCTGAGTATGCAGTGCATCAAAGCTTACCAAGGTGTTGCGCAAATCCAGGGTGCCCAATAGCCGCTGAGCAACAGGAATCTCGTTAGTTTTCTCCCCTATAAGCTCGGTCGCTATGCACACCCCTTCGGTATTGCTAAATATATGCAGGGCCTGAGCATCAGGAACCTCTTCATCGGTTCCTCTTTTTCTTCCGCTGCCACGCATCACCTTGCCGTCCACGCTCAGATGTCTCATGCCCCCATCATCGATCTTGAGTGCCTTACGTAAAAAACCAAGCCTTTCCATTACAACAGCTACCGTTACCTTCTCCAACTGCTCCATCTTAATCGCTGAGAAAACCCTACTAAAGGTATCGTGGCAGGGCGTCCGCTCATCAGGGAGCAAGAGAACTTTTTTAAGAAATTTACGGTTTTCTTTGCAAAAATCCTCCATGTCGATAAAGGTCAACTCTCCGCCTAACACAGCAAAAAATGCCATCGTCAGAATCTGGCCTAGACTGTAGCGGGTCATGTTCTGGCTTCTTGGGTCATCCACATTAATTGCTACTAACTTCATGAACCGCGTAATAGCCTTCCGAGGCACCATCTGCGGCTTAATCTCAATCTTTACCCCTATTTCTGCTACCTTCTTCCCGTATTCCTTTAATATGTTACTGATCTTCTTTGCCATACGCTCATACCTCCCAGGTTAATCCATATCGTTTTCGCATAAACCTCAACGGCTCATCTTCCTCACTTATATGCCAAGTACGGTTTGCCTGCACCTTGTACAATCGACCGGCCTTCTGCATAACCTGCCCCAGATCTTCCCCAAAATGATCTTGTAGAACCCCGGTGATCTTAGTAACCATCCGTTGCACCTCCACCGTAGATACTTGAGAAAAATTCAGTCCTGGTAACTGCAATGATATCCACGATTTACCGTAGAGATACTCATCAACCCAGCCATGCAAGTAGGTAAGTAATCCTGCACAAAAGAGCAGCCTGGCAGCATCTTTAGATTTTTTGCCATAACTCTCCATAAACCGGAAACACAACTGGAATACGATCGCTTCCCGTCCATACTCCCGTACCTCTATGGAACCTTTTATCTTCGGCTTGGAGAGAATTAATCCGTCCTTCTCCGTGATTCTGCCTATATACCCGTCACATACCCGTTTGACTTTACCCGTGCCGGGTTCTCGTTCGGAGTGAGCGGCATAGAGATAATATTTGTCCTTTACGCGATTGATGTAGGTACCTTTCCGCTTATGCTTGAGCACCCAATCTGGATAATTCGCCATGCAACCTCCTGTGTTAAGTATTACATAGTATGTAACACAGTATACTAGGAAAGCTTGAAAACTGCAAGAATTTTTCTGAAAAATCAGAGTTTTTTACCGTTTTTTCTCGGGTAAGTATTTGTGAGGAAAGAACTTCAATCCATACTATGCGATTGTCCTACCGGTTGACATTTAATTCATCTATGTTTTATATTTATTTCTCGTAAGGGGGCGTGGCGAAGCTGGTTATCGCGCCG
>JAGLQM010000140.1 GCA_023136815.1 Thermoplasmata archaeon | reverse complement strand
CCTATGGAGCGCACAATTATCATCCGATACCAGTGGTTATATCGAAAGCAAAAGGTATCTGGGTATGGGATCCAGAAGGACGCAAGTACATGGACATGCTTTCTTCGTATTCTGCACTGAACCAGGGCCACTGCCATCCAAAGATCAACCAGGCCATGATAGACCAGATGGAACGCGTGGCATTAACATCCAGGGCATTTTACAATGACAAGCTTGGTCCTTTCCTGAAATTGCTCACAGAAGTATCTGGCATGGACGTTGCACTGCCAATGAACACCGGTGCGGAAGCAGTAGAAACTGGAATCAAGCTGGCAAGGAAATGGGGTTATGAGGTCAAGGGAATTCCAGATGATAAAGCAGAAATCATAGTCTGCGAAGACAATTTTCATGGCCGTACAACTACCATTGTTGGCTTTTCATCTGATGCTGGCAGCCGGGACGGTTTTGGTCCATTCACGCCAGGCTTCAAAATGATCCCCTACAATAACCTGGCTGCACTTGAAGCTGCCATTACTCCCAACACAGCAGCATTTCTTGTTGAGCCAATTCAGGGAGAAGCAGGAGTTATCGTCCCGGATGACGGCTACCTGAAGGAAGTAAGAAGAATTTGCTCGGAAAATAATATTCTGCTAATAGTCGATGAAATTCAGACAGGATTTTGCAGGACCGGAAAGATGTTCTGCTTTCAGCATGATGGAATCAAGCCAGATATCGTTCTGGTAGGCAAGGCACTTGGCGGCGGCTTAATGCCAGTATCCGGTGCAATAGGCTCGAAAGAGGTTATGGATGTCATGAAGCCAGGCAATCACGGTTCAACCTTCGGGGGAAATCCCCTTGCCTGCGCAGTTGGAACTGCAGCACTTGAAGTTTTGACGGATGAAAAGCTGGATGTGGCAGCCCGGGAGATGGGCGAGTATTTCATGAACCAATTAAAAGGCATGAACAGCCAGAAGCTCTGCGATGTTCGCGGAAAGGGTCTGTTAATTGCAATTCAGTTGACTCCAGAAGCAGGACCTGCCAGGCAGTACACAGAGGCACTGAAATCCAATGGATTATTGGCCAAGGAGACCCATGACTCCACAATTCGCTTTGCTCCGCCGCTGGTGATTTCCCGGGATGAAATAGACCAGGCAATGGAGATAATCCGCAAGATTCTTGGTTGAACTCTATCTTTTGACACTTTACTGCCGCACATAGCTGAACGCCAGATTTGACAAGCATGAATTTGATGTTAATGTCAAATTTGCGATAAAATTATGGTTAACTGTCAAACGTAGGTTGAACCTGCGCAAAACTTATACGGTCTGGAAACCATCAAGTACGGGGCTACAATGTGTGCCAAGAAGAGAAGCGACTCGGATTCTGATGAATTCGATGGTGAGCCAGTGCCGAGAAATGATTCTCAATCCATTGAGGAGTTTGTCAATGATTATCTGACAACATACCGCGAATATCTATCAAATAAGGACATGGACGAGCGTCATCTACCTCAATTTTACAAGGGATTTCCTTTCACTGTGGAGATATATTCCCTGCCAAATCGGGCAGTATGCGCATTATTCAAGAAAAGCAATCGTTCCAAATTTGCAATTCAAGATGGAGATTTCGAGGAGGTCATGTCGAAACTAAAAGACCAGTCATTCGATTTTTTGCAGACTTTTCCACCATTCACCAATTTTGAAACAGATGAGGCCGGACGCCTGGCACAGGTAGACGCAGATCGGGACCTAAAAGCATCCAGACGACTGGAGCTTCTTGGAGCCGCTGAAACTCATATTGATGAGATTCATGAGGATGTTAAATCCATGGTTGAATTGAATCCCTGGCTTGATGAACAATCTGAAGCTCAAAATAAAAAATTGAATCATGCCAAGGAGCTTATCAATGAACTTTACAAGGAAGTTGATATCGACAAAGAAGAGAGATTCGCCGAATATTCTCGTCAGATAATGGAATTGATGGCCTTCGAAAAGGAAGATATTGAAGAAGTGGCCAGTGAACTTGAGGTTCGACTTGAGGAGGCTCTGGAGGAGATGGACCGACGGATATTTGCAGTGGAGGATTCCATTGGCAGCCACGAACTGGATGATATTAAATCCGTTGGGAAGATGGGAGATGAACTGGCAGACCTCACCAAGACCGTCAGGAAAATGACCCTCAAAATGAAGGATATTGATGGCGGAACCAGTGATGAAATAGAAAAGGCAATTTCAAAGGCCCAGGAACAGGTAAAGGAGGTTACAAAAGGCCTTGCCAACATTAAAAAGGAAATCAAAGGAATGCAAAACGATATTTCCATCTCCAAGGAAATCAAGGATACCGTGTTCAGAGACAGCAAACGAGCACATAATCTCAATGAGCGAACATCCGAGCTGGAGAAAGAAATTCTT
>JAGLQM010000014.1 GCA_023136815.1 Thermoplasmata archaeon | reverse complement strand
AATTATGAAAATATATGAGAATAATTTTAAATATTCCCCATACATGCCCCAGCTACGGATGGGATGCCGAATGTCACATAGTAACTCTAATCGAAGTAAAGCAGTACAGCAGGGGCTAAATGAAACTCGTAAATGGCATGCGATTTCTACAGAAAAAGTAATGTCCATTTTGAAGACAGGAAGTTCAGGTATCAGTGAAAAAGAGCTGGAAGAGCGTCGTGCTGTTCATGGCTTCAATGAAATGACTGGAAAAAAGAAGGATGGTGCACTGAAAACTATCTTTCATCAAATTCATTCGCTTCTAATTTACATATTGCTGCTCTCGGCGGTAGTTACTGCGCTTCTTGACCACTGGGTTGATACTGCTGTGATACTGGCAGTGGTTCTTGCCAATGTAATAATTGGATTCATGCAGGAGCGGAAGGCTGGCAAGGCCATAGATGCCCTGGACAAGATGATTGTCTCGGAGTGTACGGTGGTCCGTGATGGGCAGAGGAAAGTGATACCTTCCAGAGAGGTTGTTCCAGGGGATATCGTTCTGCTGGAATCTGGAAATAAGGTTCCTGCAGACATAAGGCTCGTTTATGCCAAGGGATTGCAGATTGATGAGGCCATGCTTACAGGAGAATCTGTGCCCTCTGAAAAAACAATTGATTCTCTATCCGAGGATATTTGCATTCCTGCTGACATGAAGAACATGGCCTTTGCAGGAACACTGGTCACCTATGGAAGAGGAAGAGGCATTGTTGTATCTGTTGCCAATACCACACAGATTAGCAGAATCTCTGCGTGCATGAGAGAGGCAGAAGAAACCATGACTCCGCTGCAAAAGAAAATTTCCTCTTTTGCTGTATATCTTTCTGGAACAGTAGCTGTCCTGGCGATTCTGACCTTTGTTGGCGGTGTTCTATCTGGCCAGGAGCCAGTATTCATTTTTCTAGCGTCGGTTTCCATTGCAGTTGCAGCAATACCCGAGGGACTTCCTGCCCTTGTGACAATATCTCTGGCACTCAGTGTAAGGACCATGGCCAATCAAAAGGCAATCATTAGAAATCTTCCATCTGTGGAAACTCTTGGAAGCACCACTGTGATATGCTCTGACAAGACAGGAACCCTTACAATGAATCAGATGACTGTGACCAAAATTTTCACAGGTAATAAAAAGTATGATGTTACTGGCCATGGTTATTCCATCGAGGGAGAATTTTTAACTGGCGAGGAGGCCATCACACCAAAGGAACATCCTGCGCTGATGAATACACTGATTGCTGGCGCAGTGTGCAATGATGCGTCCCTGAAGGATGATGGGGATATGATTGGCGATCCCACAGAAGGAGCATTGCTTGTCTCTGCTGCCAAGGGTGACCTTTACCTTCACCTTCCAAGAATTGATGAGATACCATTCGAATCCGAGACACAATGCATGGCAACATTGGATACATATGATGATAAAAGAATAATATATCTTAAGGGAAGCACCGAAAAGATAGTCACCATGTGCAGTAAAACTCTTTCCAGCGATGGAAGTATTATTGATATTGACAGAGAAACTATACAGAGCCAGGCAAATGATATGGCCTCTTCGGCTCTCAGAGTTATAGCCATAGCCCAGAAAGAAGTTGGCTCTGATAAAGATGCCATAGATGAAAATGACCTTGAAGACTTCATTTTCCTTGGATTGCAGGGAATGATAGACCCTCCAAGACCAGAGGCCATCTATGCAATCAAACGCTGTCAGGGAGCCAACATAAGGGTAGTGATGATAACAGGCGATCACGCAGTTACCGCAGGGGCCATTGCTGCCAAACTGGGTATTGCACAGAAAGGAGTGGACATAGTCACTGGCGATATGTTAGAGGCCATGGATGATGACGCACTCTATGAAATAGTGGAAAATACTCCTGTTTATGCACGTGCCTCGCCTATCCACAAATTTAGAATAGTCCAGCAATTGAGGAAACATGGGGAGATAATTGCAGTCACCGGAGACGGAGTCAATGATGCGCCAGCATTGAAAGCCGCAGACATCGGCATATCAATGGGCATCATGGGAACCGATGTAACAAAAGAGGCTTCTGACATGATACTGGCAGATGATAATTTTGCCACCATTGTTAATGCAGTGGAAGAAGGACGGCACATGTATAACAACCTCCAAAAAATGCTAACATTCCTTATTCCCACCAGTATCGGGCAGGCCTCGGTAATTACCATTGCGATTCTTGCTGGCCTTACTATTCCGCTAATGCCAGTTCATGTTCTGTGGATCAATCTTGTTACCTCGGTGACATGCACGCTCCCACTTGCCCTGGAGGGGAAGGAAAAGGGAATATTGCAGCGTCCGCCCAGGGACCCCAAGGCTCCACTCATCAGCAAGCGTATGTTTGCCAGGGTGGTCATGGTATCTTCGATAATGATGCTGGGTGCTTTCATATCCTTCTATTCTGCCTTGAACATAGGTGCCACCGAAGAAGAGGCCAGAACCGTGGCCATGACCTCAATAGTCATGATGGAGATTATTTACATATTCTCTTCACGCTCACTGACCAAACCTGCATTGAGCAAGGGTTTCTTCTCCAATGGCTGGATATTCGTTGGAGCCGGACTCACATTATTGCTCCAACTGGGTGTCATATATATCCCTCTGATTAGCTCCTTCTTCAAAACACAGCCCATCTCCATGGTGGGATGGATGCCAATACTGTCTGCAGCACTGGCATTGTTTGCTTTTGTTGAATTGGAAAAGATAGTCATGAGAAAATATAATGCACATTCACACAAGCATCATGGCGAAAAATCAGCCACGAATCAAGGAGTTTAAATGCTAAATCATTTCGTCAGAGGAATTATAGATGGTCTTTTGTCCACACTGGGTGTGGTAATTGGAGCATCAGCAGCAGATACTGCAATAGTTCTTGCAGCAGGCATTGGCGGCGCAGTGGCCAATGGTGTGTCCAATTGCCTGGGTGCATTTTCATCCGAGGAGTACAAGGGACACATGTACATCCAGAAGATAGAATTTGCAATGCAGACTAAAGGCCTCGAGGACAGCCAGATTGGAAAAAAGATGAAAAAGGAAAGACTGAAAGCAGGGTTATTGGATGGAAGTTCAACAATAATAGGCGGTTTCATACCTGTTGTGCCGTTTATTCTTCTGGAACATGACCAGGCATTGGTCTGGTCTGTGCTAAGTACTGTTATCACTCTATTCATTCTTGGAGCATACATTGGTAAGGTATCAAAAAAGTGGATAATTTTTTCTGGATTGAAGCTCATGATCCTGGGAGTTCTAACTGCATTGCTGGTATATCTTATCCAGCATTATCTGGTGTAAAAGAGGTCTGAATATAGGAAGTGAACACACATATGAAAGAATATTGATGAATATGAAAAAACTAAATATGGTCATGACATTCAACTATTGTGGTTGGAACAACATGGCACAATAGCATGGTAAAAATTAATTGAGGTAAAATTATGGACATCAGAAAAACTGCCTTGTGGGTAATAGATGTTGACAGACGATTGATCACTCTGAAAACGTTCAGAAAAACAACTGTTTTACATCCATCGGACATATCAAAAGAAGTCGGACGCTCCACCCAGAATATTTCCCATGCACTGCATGAGATGGAAGAGAAAGGTATCGTTGAAAGCATAGATGAGAAAAGCACATGGAAAAAATACATGCTCACCGAGATTGGGAAGAAAATATTAAAGGAAGTGGAAAAAATATTAGATCCAGATGAATAATTAATGTAAATGCCCATACATTCCTATGCTTCCGAAAAATGCTTTATTCTGTCAAGTACAAAATCCTTTTCCAGGGAAGCAAGCAAATGTCCCAACCTGGGGCCCTTGCTCCGTGCCAGGAATATTTGGTAAATTAGTTTAAACATCTGGCCAGCTTTTATTTCAGCTTCCACTGAAGTTTCATAAATATTATTGTGGATTATATCTGCAACCCATTCTGCATTTTCAAGCTTGGTAAACAGCTTAGCCAGTACTTCTTTTTGCTCAGGGGTAATCTCCACATCGGAGTGCTCCAACTGAAGCTGGAATATCATGTTCTCCGGCGCATGGGTTTCCAGCCATGTTCGCACTGCCTGGACTTTTTCTTTTAGCCTGCGCTCATGTTCCGACGTCATCTGACTGAGGTCGTCGGTTCTTGCTAATTTCCGCAAAATATGGTCCCAATCCTGTGCTGTCTGAACTGTTGAAATTAGATGTGAATATGATACCTGGCTGAAGTTTTCTGGTACTCCGTGAATCTGGGCTACTTCGTATTTTCGCTTCATCTCGTCAAGCTCTTTCTCCGGTAAACCCGTATCAATATCAAAGTAAATTTTCTCGGCAATCTCATATTCCTCTGCCAGCTTTGGTATTGCCATCTCGAAGTCAATTTCCTTGTGGCTGGCTGGGTTTGTTCTGAAGAAGAAATATCGTGCAATCTCGGGACTGGCAATGTCAATCATCTCGCCAAGGGTCAGAATTGTGCCAGCAGATTTTCCAAGTCTCTTTCCACCGCCTATGACTATCCACTCATAGGGCACTGGCATCGGTGCAGGACTGTCGAATATTTTCTCGCAAATGGCTTTTCCAGTATCATAGGTTCCGCCTGCTGCCATGAGGTCTTTCCCCATTGGCTCACAAGTTACTCCCAGATGGCTCCATCTTGCAGCCCATTCCACACGCCATGGAAGTTTACCCTGGCGAATGCCAACTTCACCTTCATGGCCGCATCCTGGAATTAAATTTTTACCGGCAATGCCGCCCTTGCAGATGTATTTTATCATTTTGCCGTCAAACTCATAGGCCTTGGTACTGAGTATTTTTCCGCAATTCTCACATATTGGGAAAAATGGCAGCCAGTCATCATCACGTTCGGAGCCGGACATCTCTTTCATGATGTCCTTTATTTCCTGGGCCCGTTCCAGTGCCAGGGTTATGACCTTGTCATATTTTCCGTCCTGGTACATCTGTGCCACAGATATTGGCTCTGGCTTAACATCTATTCTTGCCAGGTCATCCAAAAATGGCCTTGTGAAATGTTCGCGAAAAGAATCGCAGCACCCGTCCGGGCAAGGTAGAACATAAGCTGGCTGTCCAAGATATTTTTCAAATTCCTTTGGAAGTTGAGCAGGAATTTTTCTCAGGCCGTCCATGTCGTCCATGGCCCAGATTGCCTTGGCCTTGCCTCCCTTCTGGATTATGCCTTTCAAAATTCCATCGCAGATGATAATGTCCTCTGCACTACCCAGATGTGGCTGGCCGGAGATGGAGGTTCCACTCTCTATAATATGTGAATCACATTGGCTAAGAAGCTTGTCTACGTAAACGTCAATCCAGTGCATGCTATTCCCTCAATCTACCAGACTTCTTGCCCTGACAACTGCTCGCACTGGCACTCCCTCTATGTCCATCATCTCCGTCTTGTTGACAATGGTCAATATCAACTGGGGTTTCGCACCCTGGCTCTTGAGATCCTTGATAGTGTGAATCATTGTCTCTCCGGTTCCGATGACATCGTCCACAACCACAACCTTCTTGCCCTTGATACTGGCATAATTGGAGCTCATTGCTCCTGGACCTTCCATGTTGTACGGTGGCCTGTAAACACCAAACTCGATATCTAATTCATGAGAAATATGAGTGGCCAGTGGTATTCCATTAATTGCGAGTCCAATTGCCGTGTCAACTTCGAACCCTCGAATCTCCGCCTCTTCCACAAGAATATCAGCCAGTATTGATGACATAAGGGAAATTCTGGCACCATAGACCCCTATAGAGGTCCACCCTATCTTCACATCAACTGGAGCATCGCCTTTCGGCTTTTTGGACTTCACGCCCTTGGTAATGAGCCAGGATATGGTATTTTCAGATAGATGCAGTTCTCTGGCTATCTCTTTGTTGTTCATTCCACTCTGCTTGAGCTCAAGTGCCCTCTTGGCAATGCTGTCGATGCTTTTCATGTCTGTCATTCCATCACCTGTTGTAAGCATTATATCAGTTGAATATAAAAAGTTGTGTTTTATAGTTTAGTATTCAATAGACTCGACCCGTAGTAATATTTATAACGTTTAAATGAAGTATGGGTACTGAAATGCCAGGGTGAACATGAAAGTATCAATAAACAATAACACAACAATTTTTCATGATAGGCCTAGTTGATGAAAATAAGTCAATGCCAAAACATATTGTATTTTCATCTATCACCGTCCTTTAACAATTAACCAGCGAAGGGCGGCTGTTTCGAAGAAGGAGTTGAAGTGATGAAGGTTAAGAGAGTCAATACCTATGTGAAAGGACTGGACAAAGTTATGCAGGGTGGAATTCCAGAAGGTTCGGTGGTATTGGTGGCAGGTAAGCCAGGCACCATGAAATCATCCTTTGCATTCAATATTCTATATCACAATGCAAACAAGAACGATTGTTCTGGAGTTTATGTTACACTGGAACAGAGCCGGGACAGTTTGCTTGCAAACATGGACGGCCTTGGCATGAAACTCGGAGGCCTGGAGAAGGAGATTTCTGTTCTGGATCTGGGTATGATTCGTAAAAAACTCGTGCAACTTACAAACCAGACCTGGATGGAGGTCTTCAAGATGTACTTGAAGAACCTCAAGAAGAATATGGATATTGATCTGGTTGTTATTGATTCGCTTCCTATTCTGGAGGTCATGGCCCGATTCGACAGCCCCAGGGAGGAATTATTCCACTTCTTCGAGTGGCTCAGGGATATGGACATCACTGCTTTCCTTATCACGGAAATGGTGCAGGGCTCGGAGAAATTCTGTAACAACAGCGAGGACTTTCTGGCCGATGGAATCCTGCATCTGGACCTCAGGCGTGATGAAAATGATGTAAAACTCTGGGTCAGTATAGTAAAGATGCGTCAGACTCATCATAGTCGCAGTTATTTGCCATTGATTTTTGACAAGGATGGATTTGAGGTTGTTACGGACTAGTTGAGTCCATGATAATGGAATATGAATAACTGTCAAAGTTATGGTGGAAACATTTAATAGGTTTCCACAATCTCCTGATGTTCTGATGGCAGATATCAAGATTGAAATTGCAGGGATAAGATTGGAGAATCCGACCATGCTAGCCTCAGGAATTCTGGGCCAGACTGGACAAAGTCTTTTGAGAATTATTCATGAAGGTGGAGCCGGAGCAGTGGTGACAAAATCCATCGGGCTTGAACCCAGGACCGGTCATGGCAATCCCTGCGCCATTGAGTTGAAGAATGGTCTGCTAAATGCAATGGGCCTGCCGAACCCGGGAATAGATGCTTTTGGAAGTGAGTTAAAAATAGCCTTGAAATCCAATGCCCCGGTCATAGCCAGTATCTTTGCAGATACGGGTGAAAAATTCTCCACGCTGGCATCTCGAATGGAGGAGCATGGTGCCCATGCCGTGGAACTGAACCTCAGCTGCCCTCATGCTGAAAAATACGGCCTGGACATGGGCTCGGACCCTCTGAAGGTTTCGGACATTGTTGGCCAGGTTAAAGATTCCGTAAAAATACCAGTCTTTGCCAAACTCAGTCCAATGGTTCCTGACATTGGCCATATAGCACTGGCAGTGCAGGAGGCTGGAGGCGACGCTGTTGTTGCGATTAATACCATAAAGGCCATGAGAATTGAGCCGGAAATTGGTATGCCAGTTCTGAAAAATAATGTCGGTGGAATCAGCGGTCCTGCGATCAAGCCCGCCGGAATCCGGGCGGTCTATGAGATCGCTGGCAAGGTAGATATTCCTATCATCGGCGTGGGAGGAGTGACCACTGGCCTTGATGCCATTGAATACATAATGGCAGGAGCCAGTGCAGTGCAGATTGGCTCTGGAGTTCATTATCGAGGTATTGATGTTTTCCAGAAAGTTAGTCAGGAGATCTCAGAATTCATGGACAGGAAGGGATATGCCAGCCTTCAAGACATAATCGGCATTGCGAGGGATTAATATGCAAGTTGTTGATATAACTGACTCTATTAATGAATCAGATAATATAAAAACAATTAAATTTAAATGGCCTGCGGAATCAAAACCCGGCCAGTTTATTATGGTCTGGATTCCGGGAGTTGATGAGATACCAATGTCACTTTCTTATTCTGATGGAATTACCGTTGACAGTGTTGGAGAAGCAACCCAGGCGATTCATGCTCTTGAGAAAGGCAGTCAGATAGGAATAAAAGGGCCATACGGGAACGGCTTTGACCTATCTGGAAACGATTTTCTGCTCATAGGCGGCGGAACTGGAATCGCAGCACTTGCCATGGCAGCCGAGAATCTCAGCCAGGCGGGTAAAAAGATCAGGATAGCAATTGGAGCAAGAACTGCCAGTGACCTTCTATTTGTGGAGCGGATGAAGGCCCTTGGAGAAGTTCATATTGCAACAGATGATGGCAGTTCTGGCCATCATGGATTTATTACCCAGGTTGCAGAAAAGTTGATTACTGTGAAAAAGCCAGACATGATTCTGGCATGCGGCCCGGAGCCAATGATGGCTTCGGCTGTGAAACTTGCACATAAAATTCCTATTCAATGCTCTCTGGAGCGGCACATGAAATGCGGTTTTGGAATTTGTGGTTCATGCCAGTGCGGAAAATTTACTGTATGCAAGGACGGTCCGGTTTTTAGCGGTGAACAACTCGGCCAGATGGAAGATTTCGGCAAGTGGAAGCGGGATTCTTCCGGTAAATCAGTGTGGTTTTAGAAAAATAGCATCATAAGATTGCCAATTATCACACTAAAAATAATTCCCAACAGAATTGGAATTATGAAGGGATCTTTCGGAGTGACCCATATTCTATCTATGCCCTGCTCTTTCAGCAGAGCTATATCTTTCCCAACATCACCCCCCCGTTTTGGGAAAAGGACTAAAACAAGCTCGTTGTCTATAATTTTCTCCATGGGCCAGACAAATCTCTTTGGGATTAATGCAATGTCCATGCGATAGCCAAATAGCATCTCTGGAAATCCGAAGTCCCGCTTAGCCAGATTTTTGAAAAACCTGCACATTGGCATAGTTACTACCTGCAGAATTGCCGCATTCATGAGTATTAGAAATGCGAATGGAAATACAAGGTTCATACCCTGGATCACTGGCATATCAATCAGCGGCAATCCTCGGAGCACTGGATAGTATGGGAACATAATGGCCAGAGCCATGAAGGCCTTTGCATCTGCGCCGCCATGAATGAGACGAGCATAGTAGAATATTATGAAAACAAGAATCATGACTGGCACTGAAAGAATAAGCATAGTGATTTCAGTAGTTCCTTCAAGGTAAACAATAATGGCCATTGCCAGAAAAGCAACAATGTACAATAAAATCGGCAGGAAATTAATCTTACCCTTATGATATACGGGCTCCCTGTCCCAGAACACATCAAAGAAGAATATGCCAATTGGTATGAAAACCAGGAATAAAGCTGGTTGATGAATACTCATCTGGCCAGTAATAGTTGAGCCATATATGGACATAATTGAGATGCCAGCTGCATTGTCATAGTACAGTAATTCAATGAACATAAGGCCCATACCCAGTAACCCCATTAGCATCCATACCCAGTTAGCCACCCGACGGGTGCGCCAATCAAGAATTGCGGCATATGACATTAATGCCAGAACAATTGCCAGTCTTGTCAAAGAAAGTATTTCTTCCATCAGCTTTATATCTGCTACCGGATATAAATAATTACGTAATGTTTATAAGCTGAACATCTATCCTTTGACTAATCGTTTCGGCACAATTGGATTGTCGAGGCATAAAGGAAGGTAGATTAGATGAAATTCAAAAGACTGGCTATGGTATTGATTACCATATCGGTAATATCATTGGCTCTGGGAGTATTTGCTCCGGTGGCCCAGGCATCTGAGGGAGATCTGAACATATTCAATCCAACTTACACAGATCAGAACGTGGATATGGATACTTCAGTTGTTTATAGATGGGGCATCTACAATAACGGAACAGAGCTCCACACGGTTCTGATTGAAGTTACTGGTGCCGATGACGGTTGGATTGCTGAGATTGCAGAAGGAGATGCCTATTTTGAGATTGCTCCAGGTGAGTTCAGGACTGTTGAATTGATAGTAACCTCTCCAAATTCAAGGGATTACCCGGATATATCAATATCCATGACATCTACTATTCGAGACATGGTTACAGAAGAACAGTGGCAGAGTGACATGGGCAGGGTCAATACCACAATTACTGGCGGTGCATATGTGCCGCCAACGCAAGTTCTGGGCTGGTTCGATAATCCACTGGCCCTGGTGGATGATTCTCTGGACAATGAATATGGTGTGTTCATAACAACACTGGCCATCTGGATACTCGTAGGTGCTGCAATATTTCTTGTTCTGGACCCGGTTGTCAAGCATTTCACAAAAGCAACCGAGACCGAAATTGACGATCAGATACTGACTATAGTCAAGGGACCATTATTCTACATGATAGCTCTTTACGGAGCAGTTTCATCACTCGAGGTTCTCAATTTTTCATGGAGCATTATCCATGCAATAGAGATAATCTACTCTTTAGTTGTAATTATTCTGATTGCCTGGATGGCTCTGAAGATATTGAAGGATGTTCTGCTCATCTGGGGCAAGAAATATTCCGAAAAAACAGACACAACAATGGACGACATCATGCTGCCACTATTTGAGAAGATGGGCATGGTATTCATTTTCATCATCGCGTCCATTCTTATACTCCAGCTATTCGGCATTGATCCGACCATGCTTATTGCCGGAATGGGTGTAATGGGTCTTGTCATCGCCTTTGCAGCCCAGGATACGCTGGGCAACTTCATCAGCGGCATGTTTCTGCTCACGGACAGACCATTCAAGGTAGGCGATCTGGTACTCATGGAGAACGGTGATTACTGCCGTGTCGAGCAGATAGGCATGAGGAGCACAAAGCTCTACAACACATTTGATCATGACATGATAATCCTGCCCAACAGTAAGATTGCCAATGAAAAGGTGATCAACCTCACAGAGCCAGACAACAAGATGAAGGTGAAAATTACCGTTGGTGTGGCATATGATACAGACATTCAACAGGCAAAAAGCATCATGCTAGATGTGGCAACTAACCATCCAGATGTGATAGTGGAAGAGAATAAAGCCCCATTCGCCAGGCTGGTGGATTTTGGGGATTCTGCACTGGGACTCAAACTGTACACCTGGGTAAATCACCTGGATGACCAGTGGCGCGTTGGCGCAGAGATGAGAGAATCTATCCTTGAGAAGTTCAACACAGCAGGTATTGAGATTCCGTTCCCGCAGAGGGTTGTGCATATGGAGAGGGATAAGTGAGGGCTCCCCACGCTAAACAACGCAAATTTGACAGCTGACCACATTCATGTTGTCAAAT
>JAGLQM010000139.1 GCA_023136815.1 Thermoplasmata archaeon | reverse complement strand
GAGCGAGACTGAAAGTTTCTTTAATCTAAATAGACCTATATATTTTTATATTGAGGTATAGAATCCTTTAAATGCCAGTAATCTTTTCATCTATTGGGAGGTATAACTTGGAAACCCGAAAGGTGCAAGTGACCGGCGGTTCGTCATATATTATTACTCTACCAAAGGAATGGATTATTTCTGCAAAGATAAAGAAGAATGATCCTGTGGGCGTTGTTGTTCAGTCTGATGGTAATCTGCTCATAACTCCCAGCACTACTGTTGAAGCGAGTCACATGACAAAAGAATTCAACGTTGACAACATAACAGACAGCACATATCTTTTTAGACTCCTAATTGGCGCATATATCAGTGGTTATCCCAATATAGTCATAAAATCCAATTCAGAGATACAGCCATTCGTCAGAGATTGCGTCATAAACTTCACCCAGGTACTTATCGGCCCGGAGATTGTGGAGGAAGACGACCACACCATAATTACCAAGGATTTGCTCAAACCAACTGAAATGCCCTTTGATAAGACCATCAAGAGGATGTTCCTTCTTGTGAAGAGCATGCATGAGAATGTAATGTTGGCCCTTGTGGAACGGGACCGTAATCGAGCTAATGAGGTCATACATCGAGACATGGACGTTGACAGGCTCCAGTGGCTGGTTGCCAGGCAGGCAAATATGGTGCTGGAGGATTTCAGCCTCTCCAATAAGATGGAGATAAAGCAGAGCAATGTTATGTTCTATTACACAATGAGCAGAATCCTTGAAAGAGTTGGGGATCATGCCATTATCATATCCAAGTATATGCCTGTGCTAATTGACAAGAAGCTCAGCGGCAAGAATGTTGATATAATCAAATCTGCCAGCGATTTATCCATAAGAATATTATCCAGAAGCATGGAGTCCTGGCAAAAGAAGGATATTGCCCTGGCCAATGAGACCATCGAATCTGTGAAGCAGTTGAAGCAGGAATGCAGAAAAATAAATGATATCGCAGCCCATATGAAAGGAGAGCCAGCTGTTGCGCTTAGCTCTATCAGTGAGAGTATTCGCAGAACCGGGGAATATGCCACGGACATTTCTGAGCTAATGATGAACCGGCTTGTTAATGATTGAGATATCACAATGAAAAGATTTTATTCATTTTCATTTTGCATTTTTTATTACATTTTTCTAGATATGAGAGTATCACTTTATTCACCTGAAATGATTTCACCCCGATAATCGGTTTTGACACAGTAATAATTTATTAGATTATTTAGGGCCAGTATCTTTCGCTAAAAATTCCAATAATATGCCAGAATCGCTCATTGTGCTCCGAACCAGATTCAGTTCAGGAAACTCGTTCTCATCTGCAAAACCGTTTCCATCCATTGGCGTTGGTGCCTGGCCACCTCCAATGAGCTTGCTATTGATGAATACCTTGAACTCATCTACAAAACCTGAGCTGACAAAACTCCAAATAATCGTGCCTCCGCCCTCCACCAGCAGTGTTTTTATTCCCATGTTATCGAGGTGAGCCAGTATCTTTTTTATATCTACCATATCAGTTCCGCAGGCAATGATCTCTGCATTTTCCAGCTGCTTTTCATGGCCCTGGGTTGTGAAAATGATTGTTTGGGATTTACCATCCAATACTCTGGAACCTGGCGGTGTCCTGCATTTTGAGTCCAAAATTATTCTGATTGGCTGCCTTGGATTCTCCACATATTTCTCCTTGACTAGAAGGGATGGATCGTCGGCAATGACCGTGCCCACGCCCACAAGTATCGCATCACAATCATTCCGGAGTTTATGGACCCTGGCCATGTCTGATTCGTCAGAAAGTCGAACCTGTTTTCTAACACGGCTGGCGATTTTCCCGTCGACGGACATTGCACAGTTGACGATTACCCGAGGCATAGCACAGGAATACGTATGTTGGCTTATTAGGTTTTGCTAGTTAGGTGAGACACTGATTTGACAAAGACAATGGATACTTAAATGTCAAATTTGCGATAAATCCGGGATTCATCCTAATGCAAACCAGTGTGATCTACGAAAGAACCTGGCGTTCTGCTATATGGGGCAGTAAACATATTCCACTCACTAGGTATGGAAAGGATTATGCTTATTCCTTGCCAGAACCATCCTTATCCCCGTAGAGCCGTCCAACAAATTTCAGATAATCATGCTTGGGTCCATTACGCCACGGAAGTTCGAAAAGGCCGTTTATGTCTTCATACATCTCGGGAACCCATATGAAGGCCAGTATTATCAGGATAACAAGCGCAATAATACTCATGCCCTTGCCAATGACATTGTGGGCGAATTCAAAAGAGTCTGACCCATTATTGTGAACCAGTATGATGACTATAGCATTTCTGAAAAGATTCACAATGTAAACCACTGGAGCAATTATGAGGAAAGTGATTACTCGCTTTTTTGGGTCTCCACGGCACCCAAAAAGAAAT
>JAGLQM010000138.1 GCA_023136815.1 Thermoplasmata archaeon | reverse complement strand
TGAGCATAAATCACAGTCAAAATAGGAGTAACGCAGATTTGACAAACATAATTTGGTTTAAATGTCAAATTTGGGTTAACTGTCAAATTTGCGGTGGAATTCTAGCAGAAATTGAAAGGAGAAATTATATAATGTATCGATTTTTAGAGTCCACTATGAGGGGGGCAGTCCACTTACGACTGGAACATTTTTTATAATTGCTTAATTTCCCCCGGTTCATGAAGACTACAATGCTGTGCCTACTAAACTCCGAGGAACTGGCTTCCAAGCTTGGAAAAAAGGGCACAGAGAGCGATATCACACTTTACAATCACAAGAAGGGTGAAACTGCCCTGGCCGTAGCAGTCCCAACAAGGTATCCAGAAAAATTATCACCTCTACTTTTCTCATTGTATCTTGGCGACGAGGTCATTCTGGTCATAGACCGTTTGGACAAGGAGATTGGGGAGATGCTGGTGGCCTGTGATATCATGGGCAAGAAAGGCACATTGATTCTTGAAAATTATATGCAGCTAGACCAGATTAAACCTATAATCAAGGATACTACATTGGAGAATTGGGACATACTAGAAGGAACTGGCGATCCAAATGTCATGCGAGAATCACTCATGGAAAGAAAGCCAGCGCCCAGAGACGGCCCAACAAAAATTAGTGTTGACCACTCATTTACAGTAAAAGGCCTGGGAACTGTAAGTCTGGGCATAGTTGACCGCGGTATTGTGAAGAAGCATCAGGAAGTTATTATTCTGCCCTCTGGGGAAAAGACTATTGTGCGCTCAATTCAGATGCATGATGATGATGTTAATGAAGCTGGCTCTGGTTCAAGAGTTGGACTGGCTCTGAAGAATGTTGAACCCGAGGATGTTGGCAGAGGCTGTGTTCTCACAGAAGCAGGTCACCTTTCAGTTGCAGATTCTTTGACCTTAAAAGTAAAAATTAGCAAGTTCTGGCGCGACACTTTGAAAGACGGCATGGTGCTGCATCTGGCATCAGGTATGCAATTCGTTCCTGGAACCGTGTCAATGACCGGAGAATTGAAGGCTGGCGAGACTGGAGAAATTCAGGTAAAGCTTGATGGCCAGATGGTCCTTGATAGCACGGACACTATTGTTGTTAATTGGCTTGAGTCCACTGGACCTCGAATTCTTGGCAGTGCAGTTCCAGTCCAATAATTTTTACGGCGAACATTTCAGTAATCATCAATAAATAACAAATTACCAATAGAGTATCGTATGTTAGAGGTCAAGAATCTTGTCAAAACATTTGGCGATGTCAGGGCAGTTGATAATATCAGTTTTTCAACTGGCCAGGGCGAGATATTCGGCATGCTGGGTTCCAATGGCGCAGGAAAGACCACCACAATGAAAATTTTTGCCTGCCTGCTCAGACCAACAGGCGGAACAGCCCTTGTGAACAATCTTGATGTTACTAAAAGTCCCCTGGAAGTTAAGCGAATAATTGGGTATCTTCCAGAGATGCCTTCGCTGTTTGAAAAATTAACTGGAAAGGAATTCATGGCAATGATGGGAACACTACGGGGCATGGAAAATGAAAGCCTGGAAAGGCGAGTTGACCAGTACACTAAGGTTCTTGAATTTGATGATTTTCTGGACCTGGAAATAGGCACATACTCCAAGGGCATGCGCCAGCGTATTGCCTTCGCAGCCAGCGTTCTGCATGAACCGCCAATTCTAATACTGGACGAGCCAACTTCCGGCCTGGACCCGCGATATGCAAAGATTGTCAAGGGCTGGATTAAGGATTATGCTGCTTCCGGCAAAACTGTGCTCATGAGTACCCATGTCACCGAGATTGCAGATGATTTGTGTCATCAGGTGGCTGTGATTCACAAGGGTAAAATTGTTGGTATGGATGCTCCAGAAAATTTGAAGAAAGAGCTTGGGGTTGCAAATCTCGAGGATGTCTTTGTGACTCTGGTTGAGGGCAGAACATGAGTTCTGTTGCCTGGGAGATATTTTCAGCTGATGTGCTGGGCGGCTACAGGAATATGCAAAAGCGTCTGAAAAAGAGTCGGATTTACACCGTCTGGTCATTAATAATAATGGCGACTGCCTTTTTTGCTGTTAACGGAATAATAGCCTTCATAATCCGCTCTGGGGAAATTGCTGATTTTCCCCTGGACCTGAATGATATTTTATTTCTAATCTTTCTGGTATTCATGGGTAAGTCATTGCTTGATGCCTATCATTATCTAATTGAAAGACCCGCTAGTGTTTTTCTGCTCATGCAACCATCCAGGCAGAGCAATATAGTCTTGGGCAAGCTTATGACCACATTGGTGTTCAATTTGGCCTTGCTGGCTTTCGGCCTCGGAACGGTTACTGCAATAACCTTCGTACATCCATTTCTTTACTTTGTTATTCCTTCGGACATTATTATAAATTTAATTCTGCTGGCATTACTGGCTTCCATTGTTGGGTTTACCTATGCAGTGCTCAGCGGACTTGGCAATTGGCCAAG
>JAGLQM010000137.1 GCA_023136815.1 Thermoplasmata archaeon | reverse complement strand
GCTTGCTCTCCAACCTCTGGAAGTGCTCCGGCACCCAGGCCCTTTGTGACCCGCCTGCCAATAAGCATCTTCTTCGGAGCGTGAACATGGAGAAGATGAGTAGCGTCTGTGTTGATGGCGCAAAGCTGTGCCCCTGCAACACCAGTTTCTGTCAAACGGTTAACGGTATTGGAACCTCCGCCGCCGCATCCCACAATCTTGACATTTATCTTAAGTGTCTCAACAAGCGATCTCAACTCTTCATCATCCGGACTCTCATTATATATTCCAACTGCTTTAGAAATTTCCTGGGCCTTCTGCTGGTCACCGTGCCTGCTCAAAGCCTCATCTATTATGGATTTCATCTGTTATCACCCATCCCTAAGTAATTTAAGTTGAACCATGATGGGTTTCTACGTATTTAAAATTTAGGTGACTTTATATTAACCAGTATGAATATGTCCAGATAAGCATCATGGAATCTCACTGGCCCTCAAGAATTTCGTCAAATACATAATCATTCCAAGCTCTTTTTCCAAGAAGTATTTCAAGCTCAATGGGCGTTAAGACTGGAACCGAAAAAGCCGCATAATCATCAATGGCCAGTCGCGGACAGGCGGTTGAAACCCAGGCATCCAGTCCAAAGGCATCGAGCTTCTGAGGTGTGACCAGATCCATCTCCACTATGACAGCATCGAGATGCTGCTGCTTATCAGCAAGAATTTTCTTCACATAGTCAGCCATTTTCTCCCGACGCTGACCTGGTTTTTCAGAGAGCAAAATTCCAAAGTGCTTAGCTTCTCTTGCTTTTTCAATGGTGGCATGCCTTTGCCGCAGCATTCTGTCCCTGACCTCGGAAATATCCCGAACCTCATTGTTGACAGGGTCAGCAATAATAACTGGTTTTGAGGAAGCCAGTGCCACAGCTAGCGGATGAAAATTGCCTGTACCCACAAACAAGAAAGCATCAACTTTTTTTGCAACATTTCTGGCGACGGAGGCATTGCATCCCAAGACTTGACCCTCGGCAAATAGTCTGCCGTCGCCCTTGCCGACCAGAACTTCTTTTCCTTTTTCCTCAAGAAAATTCATGGCAGGTACTATCATATGAATGTGTTGGGCAGTTGTCAGAAGCCCTATTTTTCGGGGCAGCTTGTCCACAGCCATTTCAAGGACTGGCATCGGGTCAACATCGCTCTTTGCCTGGATGAACATGATACTGTTGGGGGAATCCAGACAAGGAATCGGCAGATGCCCAAAATGAATAATAAGGTCCGCGCTGGTTCGTGGAACATCGCAGGCCCCAAAGCACGGCTCACCGTGGATTATAATCTCGGATTTAACCTGGCCAGATATTGCGACAGCAACCTGAGCGGCTTTACGTTTCAGCCCTTCAGGGAACTGTAAAAGAATCTTGCGGCACCCCCGGCCATTTATCGTCCGAATAATCCGGGCAATCTCGAAATCAAATTTCTCCATCATGGCAAGTACCTCCTATTACCCAGTAACAGGCATATCTCAAACATTTTCATGCTATCGATTCCTCCAAATCCGCAAACATTCCATCAATTGACTTGTGGGTCACATGTGGCATTATTACCAGTCGAAGACTCTTGGGATTCTGGGCAACCGAGACTTTCCAGCCCTTGACATCCAATTTCTTCTGGATGGAACGGGGCTCGGGAACATACAGGCAAAGAATGTTCATCAGCGGTTCCATAACCGGTTTGAGGCCAAGCTTTCTGGCCTTTTGCAAGGCATAGCCAGTCACATCCATACATTGCTCAACAAGTTTAACATACCCATCTCTTCCAAGGGAACGCATGGCTGCATAGGTTGCTGCAACTGCTGCACTGGACCTTGTGCCAGATAAGGCAGAAAGCTGGCCGCTCATGTCCAGGTAAGGCGCATCTTTGTGGATTTTTCTTATCCATTCGCGTTCCCGAACAAGAAGCGCGCCAGAAGGAATGGTTGCCATACCCATTTTATGTGGATCAGAATTAATGCTGGCCACCTCGGGAATTGAGAAATCAAATTTTGGTGAGTTCTCAAGGAACGGAAGTACAAAACCACCAAATGCAGCATCAACATGCAAGAACGCATTTTCGGGAACCAATTCTGCCAGTGCGGGAATATCATCAACAGCTCCCAGCTCGGTTGTGCCAGCTATTCCAACTATTGCGCATAGTTCATCATCAATTTTCGCAGCTACCTGGTCTATATCAATTGTGAAATTTTCATTCAAATCTACCATAACCGGTTCCATGGCCAGAATGTCGCAGGCCTTGTGAAATGAGAAATGGGCACTTTTTGGGAAAATAACCTTCTTCTTGCCAGTGATATTTCTGGCAAGCCAGAGTGCCGTAATATTTGCTTCTGTTCCTCCACTGAGGATGCCTCCTGCAGTATTTTCATTTCCCAGTAATTGGCCAATTCCTTTTATCACCTGCCGTTCAAGGTCAAGAGTTCCAGGATACATGCCAGCATTTCCCAAATTCGCTTCAATAAATTTATTATGTGCGATCCTGGCAATCTCCAGTGGTTCTGTGCACATTGA
>JAGLQM010000136.1 GCA_023136815.1 Thermoplasmata archaeon | reverse complement strand
GTTGACCAGTCCAGTTATTCTGATGTGACGAAGATCGGCGACCGCCTGGTTGTGTATCTTACCAGTGATGAGGAAGCCATAAAAATGGTCTCAGAGATGCTGAAGAAAGGCGTTAATGCAGAGGCATCTCCAGTCACACTGGAAGATGCCTTTGTTCACCTGGTAGGCGGAGATATTTACGAGATTGGTCAGGATGGTGGTTCAAAATGAATCTGAAGAAGATGATCAGGGATATCCTGATAATCGCCTGGATGAAGTCTATTCCTGATTTGAAACGCCAGCCGCTTATCCTGGTAATTCTGGCAGGTCTGGCAGCCATTCCATTATTTTTTATCGGCCTTTTTGGAGGTGAGAGTATGCTGAACATTGGAATTGTTGGAGTTATTGTGTCCAGTATCGGATTTATTGGCATTGCTGCTTCGATTCAGGACATTACCTGGGACCGATATGTCAAGTTCAGAGAGATGGTGGTAGCCATGCCAGTCCATCCAATATCCTATGCAATGGGCCTTACTCTTGGAGCACTTATCTTCGCACTCCCTGGATTCCTGGCCTTCACAACATATGGCATTTATCGAGGATTATTTGACATTGGCTCATTACTGATAATGTTCGGTGCCATGTTCATGTGCTTCATGGGCATTTCACTCATCGGATTCACAATAGCCACATACCAGCACAAGACCAGTCCAAACTCCCTGGGAATAGTTGCAAATTTGCTTAGTTTCCTGTTCGTTTTCCTGCCGCCGGTGTATTATTCCGAATCAATGCTGGAAAATGTGGGTGGTATGAACCTTACCTGGATAGCTTACACTTTGCCAACAACAAATGCCGCAGCAATTATTCGGTATGCCACTGGTCTCACAGCATGGAACGGGGAGGCATATATGCTGCACTGGCTCTTTATGTTCATAACTGTTGGAATATTCGCGATTTTGGTGGTTAGAAAGGCAAGATGGCGAGAACCTTAGAATAAATTTATAATGCCATCAAACCATTATGTCCCATGGCGAAGATAGACTGGTACGATGAGTTTGTTGACTTGAATTATGAGCCCGGCAAGGATGAACTTGTGGTTTTATTTTACTTTGAGCCGCCACAGAACATGACCAAAAAAGAGAGTGCTGGCCGTATTGCCTCTGAAAGCTCAACTGGCACCTGGACAACACTGGCCACATTACCTGAAAGGATGAAGGGCCTTCAGGCAACAGCATTCGAAATTGAAGGTAATTATCTGAAAGTTGCCTACCCAATGGAATTGTGGGAGCCAGGAAATTTCTGCCAATTAAAAAGCGGAATTGCAGGAAACATCTTCGGAATGAAGGGTGTTGATAATCTTCGATTGATTGATGTTTCGCTTCCAGCTAGTTATATCAAACATTTTAAAGGACCGCTTCTGGGAATGGACGGCATCCGAAAGCGTTGGAAGGTGTCGAAACGCCCGCTAACCGGCGCAGTTCCAAAGCCAAAAATCGGATTCAGTGCCCAGGAACATGCCGAAATTGGTTATGAAACCTGGATGGGCGGATTTGACTTTGTGAAGGATGATGAGAACCTCACCAGCACCAGCTTTAATAAATTTGAAGACCGGGTAAAACTTATGGCAAAGTACCGGGACAGGGCCGAAGCCGAGACCGGTGAAAGAAAGGGCGCTTTCATAAACATAACTGCAGACATTGAAACAATGAAGAAACGTGCGAACTTTCTTCATGAGCATGGATTCAGCTATGCGATGCTGGATGTTGTGATTATCGGCACTGCTGGACTCATGACAATGCGCGATTATCTTGGCGACTTGGGAATGACGACTCATGCCCATCGAGCTATGCATGCCAGTTTTGACAGAAACCCGAAGCACGGAATGACCATGCAATTCGTTGCTAAAGAAATGCGATTGCTTGGTCTTGACCAACTTCATTCGGGAACCGCAGTCGGAAAACTTGTAGGCGACAAGGAGGAAGTTCTCAGCATTGCCAGTGTACTTCGTGATAAAGTTACAAAAGCAGAAAAAGGCCTGCTTCTTCACCAGGACTGGGGCGAAATAAAGAGCGCGTTCCCGGTTAGTTCTGGAGGCCTGCATCCCGGCTTAGTTCCAGATGTCCTGGATATTTACGGAAATGAACTTGTTTTGTTAGTAAGCGGCGGTATTCACGGGCATCCAAAAGGAACCAGGGCCGGAGCAAGGGCCACAATGCAGGCTGTTGAGGCATGGCATGATAAACTGACACTGGAAGAAAAGGCCAGGAATTCTAAAGAATTAGCTGTTGCTCTTGAAAAATGGGGTCACCACCGGCCCAGATAGATCTGCTGCGAAAGTTCAGTAAATATTATATATTCCCTATAAACTACTGTATGAATACATAAAAAATACGTCAAAACGTCTTAATGGTGGAATTTAGGGCATGCCAATGTCCGAGAGATGCCTAATTTGGAAAATTAGGAGGTTGAATGATGAAACTATTTTGTAAAGATCACACAGTGTTTCAGCAAAGACCGTTGCGAAGCAGGAGGAATAAATATGGCTGAATTGCGGGTTATAATCCCTGATGATGTGGACCGGT
>JAGLQM010000135.1 GCA_023136815.1 Thermoplasmata archaeon | reverse complement strand
CCTTTAACTGAACAATTCATCGCCTTTCATCCACAAACCTTAAGGTTGTGGCATCCAGGCGAGACATGTTCAGTGAAACATAATTATGGTTTAATTGTCAAATTTGGGTTGAAACTATAAAAAAATAGCTTCCGTTCGATAATTGTACCAAACCGTATATAAATACCACGAAGCATAGTGTAGCTTAGAGGCTTATATCTATTATTCTGCCCACATAATAGAGCCTTCCCCCCGGGGAAGGTAGCCTCCTCCATTCTTCCCGGATGATGTTATTTATGAGAAAATCAAGGGTCGGATTAGCATGCGGACTCGTCGTCATTGTTATTGTATTCTCTCTCGGGCTTTCTGCATTCATCTTCACAAGCGGCCAGTACATGCCAAAGACCAGCGATTATTCTGATTATGAGCTGGCAGTTCATCCGCCAATAAGTGACTATGTATACCCATTGGCCAATTATTCTCTGGTCCGAAGCGGCACTATAATTGAACTTTTTGACAGGGTAGGCGTGGCAAAATTTGAGTCTGGCATAGAGTTTTACCAGGGCGTGACAAATATCAGCCACACGGACTCATTTGGCTATTTTGAGATTCATGAGACTCCAAGCACCGTGGTGGAGTTCGAGGCATGCCAGGATAACGGTATGATATTTGAACTGGCAGAAGGCACTGGCGCAATAAGAAACGGCGATGCCATAATAGTGGGAAGCCAGGATGCCAGTGGGGAGTTTGTCATGATTGGGGCCGCAACAGCAGCAATCGGTGATGGCAAGGTGCTGTTCGATGTACCCACTGGTTCCAGAGTAATATTCAGGGCCGACCCGAGCCAGGACTATGCAGTAGGTGGAGCCATTGCAGGCGGTCATGTGGCCGCAGAAATGTACCTAATAGATGCCATCTCGTTTATTGGAGAAGATGTGGTATCGTTCGATGATGTCGAACTTTACACGGTAATGGCATCAGAGGAGGCTGTCCAAATCCAGGCAGTCGGAACCGCTAATAATAAGGCTATTGTGCTTCACATCAACCAGCCATATCTGGATTATGATTCAGTGGAAGATATTGAGGTACAGCTGGATGGCGAGGAGATAACCCTGGGTATGGGCATGACTGAGACACTCACCGAGAGCGGTGAGGAAGCAGTATATTTCGCATCAAAGACGGATGCTGGCTTCGACGTGATAGTTTACATTCCAGAATATTCAGACAGCGTGATAACAATTGCAAGTGTGGAGACCGACATAGGAATTGATGGATTCGCCACATTACTGGCTGCCATCGGCATCGTGGGTGTTGCCGTGGTTGCGCTAATCAAGACAGATTAACGGTTTTTCTTCCGATATTTTGGACGAATCGGTCGTTTATCTGTGCAATACACACGCACGATATCTCTAGCGGTAGCAGTACCCCTGCGTAGCCTTTTGTCCTCTAACTTAATAGAATGAATTGTAACTTTAACTCCATCCACTTCAATCTCGGAGTCAATCTCAAATTCCTCATCAAGACTAACTTCCAATTCCAGGGACCGGGTCTTGCCATCCCTGTTTATGGATACCTTGATCTTCGCCATGTCATAGTTGATTGTCCAGAGTGTCTGGACCTGGGTGATAATGGCATTTTCCACCCGTCTTCCATCCACCTCAATGCCACTGACTTGAAGGTGCTCATCCTCATGCATAAACTCGTCGCCAACTGCAAGCTCCCAGTCCGCAGAAAACTCAGCTCGGATTTTTTCACTCTTGTCGCCACGGCTGATTATCATTCGCACAGGAACCTGGCTAATTGCTTCAAGAACTTCCTGGTGAACCTTGCCGCACTTTGTGCATTTCAGAAGCATTTCCAATTTCTTCTTACCTCTCATGCGTCCCTTCAGTGTCTTGTGTAATGTTTCATCATTGCAGTCCGGGCATTCCGCGTGCATGGATTGGGGTATCTGTTCCATTATAATGCTCCCTTGATTTCCTGGGCTATTTGCTTTGCAGCTTCCCTTGGGTCATCAGCCTGATAAATAGCTCGACCAACTATCACATAGTCCGCACCGGCTTTTATTGTGTCTGATGCTGAACCGCCCTGGGCCCCAACACCTGGCGAAAGAATCTTCAAATCGCCTACCAGCTGACGGAGCTGTTTTACCTTCTCTGGACGGGTTGCAGGAGCGATTATTCCGGTTGCTCCGGTTTCAACAGCCAATTTGGCCATGTCCTCTGCAACTTGCATGAGATATCTATCTGCTCCTGGGTGACTCATCTCTGTTACCACGAAAACATCCATTTTGCCTGCGGCTTTGACACAGGCCTCAACAGAATCCTTGCCTGGGAATGCCTGGCATATCACCCCGCTGGCTCCGGCGATTCTGACCTGCTCAACAATAAGTCTGTTGGTGTTTGGAATATCTGCAACCTTGAAATCGCAGATAACATCCACCATGCCTGCCAATTCACGAACCGCTTCCATTCCACATGCCAGTACAAAGGGATAATTTACCTTAACAGCATCAATAAATTCAGAGGTCTGGCCTATGATCTCCATTGCTTCATCGCAATCTGTAATATCAAGTGCCAGAATTA
>JAGLQM010000134.1 GCA_023136815.1 Thermoplasmata archaeon | reverse complement strand
CCCAGAGCGGAGATTTATCGACCACATCCCCGTATCTCATACAGTCCAGGCACCAGGCAATGCAGGCAGCATCCCAATCGTCCAGTTCTGCCTGTTCAAGATAAGTCAGAGCTTCAGAATATACACACTCATCATCCAGTCCTTTCTTTCCGAAAACAGAAAGTGCTATCCAAGTGGTGTGAATATAACCCATGAATTTTCCATCCGGTGCCTGATGGTCCCTGATGAAATCTGCTGTCTGGCTAAGTTTCTCTTTTGAATGGCCTGACCTCAAAAGCAGATCTGTAATATCCGCAGTTAGCCACAATGTTGTCCTGTCATCGCCTGGCATGTCCCAGAAAGGCGGTCCCAGTGGTGCTATCTTCTCATTTTCCGGCCAGAATCCTTTATGTTGCATATCAAGAAAATAATTGATACTGGCCTCTGCAACATTTGACTCTCCCAGCCCCAGCTCCTGAAGGACATGAACTGCCTGAGCGGTATTGCTCAGACAGCTTGGAAATCCGGTTTTATCTCCATAGGGAAATCCCCCATCTGGATTCTGAAGCTCTGAAAAACCCTGCAAAACCATGCCTGAATCAAATTCTTGGCCAAGTATGTTTTTCAACCGTGCCAGTTCAAGTTCGTTCCCATGCTCTAAAACAAAGGTGATTGCCTTCTGAATGTCAATCATTGCATTTCCTTGATGAGTTCTTCTGCCCTGTCCATTCTTACTTTTTTCTCTTTAACAAGAATCGGAACTATCTTGTCTATGAGCTCAGGATTGGCCTTGATGCCAATCTTCTCGGCAGCCATTACCACCACGTTCTTGGCATGGAGTGACATGTGGCCTCTCTGGATTCCTTCGGTGGCCAGTGCCCTCAATGCAGCAAAGTTCTGCGCCAGACCGACAGAGGCAATTATTTCGCCAAGTTCAGCGGCACTCTTGACACCCAGTATTTTTACACAGGCCCGGGCGGTGGGATGAACCGCGGTTGCGCCGCCAACCAGACCAACAGCCATTGGCAGTTCAATGCTACCAATTAAATCGCCGTTCTCATTCTTTTCATAGTGAGTTAGCGGGCTATAACCGCCCTTTTTCCAGGCCGCATAGGCATGTGCTCCTGATTCTATGGCCCTGAAGTCATTGCCAGTTGCCAGAACCACCGCATCAATTCCATTCATTATGCCCTTATTGTGGGTTGCACATCTGAATGGGTCCGCAACCGCAAAGGCATAGGCTTCCAGAATGCCATTAACAACATCCTCGCCACCCAGCAATTCCTTGGAAAATACTGCTTCGGCCCTGGCCAGTCTGTGAACTGCCAGGTTGGAAATAATTCGCAAGTAAACCTTTCCGCCAGTCAATTCTTCAATCATCGGGGAAATCGCCTCTGCCATTGTGTTCACAGCATTTGCACCCATGGCATCCAGGCAGTTCACCAGAAGATGATTGATAATCATTGGGCCATTCATGGAGTCGATTATTCTCACTTCAAGGTCTCTGGCTCCGCCTCCCAATTTTACTAACATAGGATCTTTGGAATTGGCCAGTTCAAGAAGTTTAGCCTTGTGTTCGAGAATTGCGGCCTTACCCTTTTCCACATCCTCAACATGTGTCAGCTGTATCTGACCTATCATAATTGGCTCGGTACTGCTGGTCCTGAATCCACCAGTCTTGCGGACAAACTTTGCAGAATTTGATGCTGCAGCAACTACAGAGGGTTCCTCGGTGGCCATTGGCACAAGATATTCCTTGCCATTAACAATGAAGTTCATGGCAACTCCCAGGGTAACTGGCATTGTGCCGATGACATTCTCTATCATGCGGTCTGCCTGGGCTGGTTCCAGGGCACCGGTTTTAGAAAGAATGTCTGTCTCTTCATCACTGAGGCCAGCAAATTCCTGAACACGTTTCAATCTCTCGTCTATTCCCATTCTGTAGAAGCCACTGATATTGGAGCTAGTCATGTTTATTCCTTCTGTTTCTGTGAAACTTGTGTATCTCGAATTTTTTCAGATTCTCGATTCCACCTATTATCAAAGCACATACTACGAAAGAATAAAACTCTTGTCCCATGCAGTTCGACAATCGCATTTTTTCAGGGCCAACACTAACCTTTAAACCACATAACTCCATGATGAACGCCCGTGGAACACGATTTTGACACACTGTCGAAATCAAGTAAAATGCAGATTTGACACCATGATAATGTTCATGATGTTAGATTTAGGGTGTAACAATGAAGTATATAATAGTCACGGGCGGCGTTTTATCTGGCTTAGGAAAAGGAATCACTGCATCATCTATTGGCAGGCTTCTGAAGGGAAGAGGCTTGACTGTCACTGCAGTGAAAATTGACCCATATCTGAATTGCGATGCTGGCACAATGAGCCCATTCCAGCATGGAGAGGTATATGTTCTGGATGATGGTGGTGAAGTTGATCTGGATCTGGGAAATTATGAGAGATTTCTTGATCTAAATCTATCTAGCGATCACAATATCACAACTGGCAAGGTTTACAAGAAGGTAATTGAAAAAGAACGAAGAGGCGACTACCTGGGCAAGACAGTCCAGATAATTCC
>JAGLQM010000133.1 GCA_023136815.1 Thermoplasmata archaeon | reverse complement strand
AGAGGCAGCGAAAGCCCCCTGCCAGCAAGAAATCAAAATCAAAAAAGAGCCCGCCTAAACCACCAGCCAGCAAGCAGAGGCGAAGCACATTTCAGTGCCCGGTCTGCGGCAAACTACTCTATGTCGGAGCAACAAAATGTCCGGGATGTGATGTAGTGTTCAGCACAGGTCAAAAAGTTCCGGCAGCACAGAAGCCGTCAAGGGCAGCCGCCCCAGGGATAGTGTATTGCCAGAAGTGCAATTACAAGATACCGTCCACAGATAAGTTCTGCAGGAGATGCGGCTCAACAAGGCCCAAGAACACAGGCACAACAGTCAGCTGGCAGGAGTTCCAGGCCAAGGAGAAGAAGGACGGTTTAGTATCATGGGATGAGTATTCAGGGAGAAATTAGATTTAATAAAGGAGGTAAAAAAATGATAAGCATATATCTGATAATAGCCATAATCTGCGCATTACTATTGGTAATAATGGCAGCGTTCTCGGATTTCGGTGATTTCGATGCCGACATGGACGTGGATGTAGATGCAGGAGTCGATCTTAGCGGTCATGGGGACTTTCATGGGGGTGATATCAGCCCTCTGAGCATACCTGTGATGTTGGTCTTCGGAACGGTGTTCGGAGCCACTGGCTCAATATTCGAAAATATCCTGGCAAACCAGTACCTAGTACCGGTTTATGCCTCAATAATAGGCATAGCCATAACAGCAGTTGTATTCGTTATACTTGTGAAGGTTTTCATCAAGACCCAGATGCACACACAGGTGGACCTGGACAAACTTGTTGGATTTGATTGTGAGACCACAATGCCCATCACGTCAGATACCCCCGGACAGATTATGGTTATTACCGATGAGCGCGGCAGGACATTACTGACCGCAACATCAAATGTCAGCATACCCACGAATGCTACAGTGACTATAACAAAAATCGTGGGGAATGGAGTAATAGTAATACCAAAGAGTGGAGGTGAATAAAGTGAATGAATTAATTGCAATATTACTGATAGTTGGTGCGATAATGGCCATAATCATTACCTACGCATCAAGATACAAGAAGGTGCCGCCAGACAAGGCGATGGTGGTCTACGGTAGAAAGATGAGTTCGAAGAGAAAGAGGGGATACCAGGTGATATCCGGTGGTGGTAAATTCATATACCCCATCGTGGAATCATACGAGTTCTTACCTCTAGACGTCAGAACCCTTGATGTTCATGTTAGGGACATCGTTACAGACGTTGTCAGCAGCGGTGCAAAAGTCAATGTCAAGTGTGTTACCCAGGTGAAGATATCATCTGATACCGCATCTTTGCACACAGCCGCCGAGCACCTGCTTCACAAAAGTGATCACGAAATCAATGAGATTGCCATGAAGACACTGGAAGGTCATGTAAGAGGCGTTTGTGCCACCATGACCATTGAGGAGATTAACAGTGACAGGGACAAAATTAGCCTCAAGATTCAGAACATGGCCGCAAAGGACCTAATGAACATGGGTATAGAGATAAGGTCTTTCGTTGTTAAAGATCTTGAAGACGAACACGGATACCTGGACGCACTCGGTATCAAGAGAACCGAGGAAGTCAAGAGGACTGCCAGAATCGGAAAGGCAGTAGCCAACCGAGAGGCAACAATTCAGGAAGCCAAAGCGGCCCAGGAGGGAGAGCAGGCCAATGCAGAGGCAGAAGGCCAGGTCGCTATATATCACAGAGACAGGGACATAACCCGCCAGAAGGCAGAGGCAGAGGTTGAGAAAGAGCGAGCCAACCGTGAAATATCCTTCGCAATCCAGGATGCCCGCAGAAAGCAGGAACTGATTGTCGAAGAAAGGACAATCGACATCCGTGACAAGGAGAAGAGAGTTGAGGTTCAACGCCAGGAGGTTCTCAGAAAAGAACAGGAACAGGCAGCCATGCTGTATGTTCCGGCAAAGGCAGCAGCAGATGCAAAGGTTGCAGAGGCAGACGGAGAGCGCCAGAGATTGGCTCTTGTGGCTGCTGGTACTGCAGAAAAGATCCGCATGGAAGGTAAAGCAGAGGCAGACGTCATCAGAATGATGGGAGAAGCCGAAGGAGACGCAATCCGTGCTAAGGGCCTTGCAGAGGCCGAGGCAATGGAGAAGAAAGCTCTGGCATGGGAGATGTACGGAAAAGCAGCCGTTACCCAGCTAATAGTTGAGCAGCTTCCAGCAATTGTCGGCGAAGCCGCTAGGCCACTGGAGAACACCGAGAAGATAATCATAATGGGAGAAGGCGGACCATCAAAGCTTGTAGGAAGCGTGGTTGACATCGCAGCCCAGGCACCGGCCCTTGTGAAGTCACTCACCGGCTTGGAGATTGGAGAGCTGGCAACCAAGGTCAAGGAACTCTTAAAGGATTAAGGAGTTAGCCAAAATCCCCAGTGATGGGACAGACGCCTGTTCGTCAGAACAAACAAATGCCCGTTTCGAAAGGAACGGGCAAATTTTCTATTTTTGAATTTTTAGAAGTTGAATCCTAACCAAAGTTTTTTAATGGAATTCGTTTTGGGGTGAGATTACCACACGCAAACTATGTGGGCCTGTTCTTGATTGGGTCAATAACCCAAACAAGCGCTCAGCTAGGTTCTACCTAGCTCTACCGGCCCTAAGCAATCATACGCAAACTATGTGGGCCTGTAGCTCAGCTAGGTAG
>JAGLQM010000132.1 GCA_023136815.1 Thermoplasmata archaeon | reverse complement strand
ACATAATTTGGTTTAAATGTCAAATGTGAGATAGAAAGCCAATCCTTTTATCGGTTCAAGACTTATGTAAGAACATGAAAAGTGCATCTGGCCTTCTATATCGGAACGGCGGTTTCATCGAAGCCCATGTTGTCCTGAAAAATGGAACGCCAGTTATTGGGGAAGGGCTGCTGGAGAATGCTGAAATAACTGGCATAATTCTGCCAATGCCTATCAATTGCCACACCCATCTTGGTGATGCTTTCATCAAAAGGCCGGAAAGGGCAACCGTTGAGGAACTGGTTGCCCCTCCGGACGGCCTCAAGCATCGCATGCTGGCTGCTGTTGACCCGGAAGAGCAAATTACTGCAATGATGGGGGCTATTGACTCCATGGCCAGTACTGGCATCTCTCATTATATTGATTTTCGTGAAGGCGGATTGGAGGGGGCAAGACGTTTGTTGCTGGCTTCCAGAGCTTCGGGTATCAACCCAGTGATATTTGGGAGGCCACTGGAAGGTTATGTGCCCGAAGAGATGGATGCCCTGCTGAAGGTCGTTGATGGCATAGGGATGAGCGCAGTATCTGACATGGAATTCCAGGAGCTGGATGCTATTTCCGACAATGCAAAAAAGGCCGGAAAGGGTTTTGCCATTCATGCCAGTGAGACCGTACGGGAGAACCCTGATGAATATCTGGAACTGAAACCAAATTTATTGGTGCATATGGTGAAAGCTGATTCTGATGACTTAATTGCATGTTCTGCCGCCGGAATTCCCATTGTAGTCTGCCCCAGGGCCAATGCTTTCTTCGGACTGAAACCTGACATCAAAAAGATGTTGGATGCGAATATCACTGTTTGCCTGGGAACCGACAATGCCATGCTTGCATCTCCAGATATGTTTGCTGAAATGAAATCATTAGCTGGTGATTTCGGCCTGGCAAAAGAAGATGTATTTTCCATTGTTTTTGAAAATGGTAGAAAAGTATTAAATTCACTGCCTGGATTATGGATGGCAAGCAGTCAAGATTATCTGGTATTGGAGAGTTCATTGAACGACCCCTGGGGGAGTGTTATTGAAGCTAAACCTGGAAATATCTGTCTGTTTGACACTGAACATGTCTCGTCAGAATGGCGAGAATAGTTCAGTTAAAGGTCTTCTCTGGGTTGGGACCCTGAGAAGCGCTCCAAACCCATAATACAGTTAGGCATTCCTGAATGCCATTGGTGACAGAATCACAAATCTAAACATGTCATCCAATGTAAAACTGAAAGGTATGCCTTGCCCATTAGGGTTGGGAGACCTAACCCGGGAGTGATACAATGAAACTCAAGGACATAATGGTTAAAGATGCAGTGAGTGTGAAGCTGCCAGGCAATCGTACTGATCTGCTGAAGCTTCTAGTAATGAATAATCTGACCGGAGTACCGGTGGTAAGTGACAAAGGAACACTGGATGGCTTTGTCACAAGACAGGATATTTATGCCAAACCAGATGAAGAGCAATTAGCTCTCGTCATGAGGAAAGATTACCCCACCCTGGAGCCGAAGGACTCTATAGAGGCAGGGGCCAAACTCATGCTGGATAATAACCTTCACCATCTGCCCATAGTCCAGAAAGAAAAGCTGGTGGGAATCGTTACTCCGGCGGATTATCTGGCAGTTATTGAGAAAATGAACCTGGAGGATCCGGTAGAGGATTTTGTACGCACACCATGTGTTCCGGTCTATGAGGGTTCACCACTAACTGTTGTTGACACACTTTTCAGGGTAGGCGGGGTTGTTGCCGCACCTGTGCTCAATGATGAGGGAAGATTAACTGGCATAGTTACAGATAGAGACTTATTCAAACATTCCAATGTTGACGGCCACACTGCTGTTGCTGACCTGGGTATCGGCGAGGATGAGAATGCCTGGACCTGGGAGGGAATCAGAAATATCATGAAGCTTTATTACGAAGTGAAGCGAATTAAATTGCCCAAAACTCCAGTAACGGATGTCATGGTTGAAGATCCAATCACCATCTTCAGAAAAACAAGCGTAAGTGAGGCTGCCAGACTCATGAGAAAACATGATTTTGGTCAGCTCCCTATCCGCAATTCGGAAGATAGATTAATTGCAATGATATACGAATTGGACATACTGGCTGCAATATCCCGGTGATGTTATGCCTGTGGATGTCCAGTCACTTGCCAAGCGCAGAGGTTTTATCTGGCAATCTGCCGAAATTTATGGGGCAATGGCTGGTTTTTATGATTATGGTGCCATGGGTGCCCGCCTGAAGCGTAAGTGGGAGGATGCCTGGCTCAAGTTCTTCATGGGTCTCAATGATAATTATCATCTTATTGATTCGACAAACATACTGCCATATGCCGCTCTGAAGGCATCTGGCCATGTTGATGGGTTTACTGATCCTCTTGTTGAATGTTCCAAATGCGGCCACGCATTCCGAGCCGACCAGATGATTGAGGACGTGACCAATGAGCCAGCAGAAGACCTGAGCCTCGAAGAAATAGATGCCAAAATCTCAGAACTTGGGCTGAACTGTCAGCGATGCAAAGGCACATTATTGAATGCCAGGACATTCAATATGATGTTTCCAGTGCCAATAGGTACCACTGGAAAGGATACCGCATTCCTTCGACCGGAGACTGCACAGGGTGCGTACTTGAACTTCAAGCGGCACTTCGAAA
>JAGLQM010000131.1 GCA_023136815.1 Thermoplasmata archaeon | reverse complement strand
TTGAAGCTGATAATCCTTGGTGCATGTGGGCTTAATTCCTTCCTTGGCTCTGGGATTGCTGCTTCAATACAGTCTATTACCTCATTGAGAGCTTTTCTCATCTGTGGGAAAGTTGCATGAATGATTTCCTTGCTCAGGCCACGTGTTTTTGTGTCCATCTGAACTGCTGTTATACCGTCTCTGGTTCCGGTGAACTTGAAGTCCATACCGCCAGGGCCATCTTCCAGGTCCTGAATATCGGTAATAACCTTCCACTTGTCACCGCTTGATGCAATTCCCATGGCAATTCCACCAACTGGCTTCTTGATTGGTACACCAGCATCCATTAATGAAAGTGTTGAACCACAAGTAGCACCCATTGATGATGAGCCATTTGAACTCATTGTTTCCGAAACTACACGAACTGTGTATGGGAAATCTTCCAAATCTGGCAGCATTGGTACAAGTGCCTTTTCAGCAAGTGTTCCATGTCCTATATCACGCCTGCTGGCTCCCCTGAGGAATTTTACTTCTCCAACAGAGTATGGCAGGAAATTGTAGTGATGGAAGTAATTCTTTTTGCTATCGCTTTCCATTGTTTCTATTGATTGAACATCGAATGGTGCGCCCAGAGTAACTATTGAAAGTATTTGCGTCTCGCCTCTGTCAAATAATCCGCTTCCGTGAATTCTTGGCAAAAGTCCGACTTCAGACTTTAGAGTCCTAATCTCATCAAGCTTTCTGCCATCAACCCTAAGGTCCTTCTGCAAAATTGCCTGGGTAACTTCTGACTCAATGAAATCAAAGAAGAAAGCGCTAATAATTTTCTTCACATGCTTCTTTGCTCCATCCTCGCCCTTTTCCTCAACAAATCTTGGTGAGAACTGCTCTACAAGCTGCTCTTCCAGTCCCTTCAATATCTTTTTTCGCTCTCCCTTTGAACCTTTAGGGGTATTGAACAGGTACTTGTCCAGATGCGGCATTGCTGCTTTCTTCATTTCCTCAACAATTGCATTATCTGCCTCATCAAGGCCGCCTTTCATTGTTATCTGGTCACCAGTGAGCTTAGGTTTTCCAATGTCCTTTCTGATATCATCAATGAACTTGGCCAGAGGTCCCAATACATCAAGTGCAGCATCAAATGCCTTTACCATTTCTTCGTCGGCTAATTCTTTTGCTTCACATTCTACCATGGAGATTCTCTCACCATCGCCCATTACAACCAGTTCCAGGTCTGAAAGTTCTACTTCCTCGACTGTTGGGTTTATGATGGGGAATCCACCGCTCATTCCGAGCCTTACACCGCCAATTGGGCCGTCGAAAGGTATCTCGGACATGTGCAGTGCAATACATGCACCTATCATTCCTACTATGTCCGGTCTGTTCTCGTGGTCCAGAGCCAGTGGCAGGATTATGACCTGCACCTCATTCCTCATGCTCTGTGGGAATAGCGGCCTTAATCCGCGATCAATCATTCTTCCTATGAGAACTGCCTCGTTTGATGGCCTTCCCTCTCTTTTGGTGAACCTTGGCCCCTTTATTCGGCCGGCTGCGAAGAATCTCTCTTCATAATCCACCATAAGCGGGAAAAAATCAATATCTCTCGCATTCTTCGAGATCATGGCTGTAACCATTACAACAGTCTCTCCCATCTGTACGGTCACGGCAGCCGAGGCTTGATGCCCCATCTTGCCTGTCTCTACAATCAGTTTCTTTCCTTCTATTTCCGTCTCGTATCTCTTTATCTCTGTCATTTTATCACCTATTGGTGTTTAAAAATGCTTCTCTGGCTCCGAAATCGGAGCTTCGCATTCATTTCATAAATCATGATTTTCTTGGTATTTCCGCTGCTACCTTCTCCACTATATCCATTCCTTTCTCTATGTTCTCCGATGAGTTTGCAAAGGAGAATCTTAGATGTCTCTTGCCACTCTTCCCGAATGCCGAGCCAGGCGCGCAAATAACGCCAGCCTTTAGTAGTTTCATTGCGAAATCTTCGCCTGAAATGTCATGGTCAAATGTTGGGAACGCATAGAACGCTCCTCTGGGCTTGAGGCATTCAAAGCCCTCTATATCATTTATTCGTTTGATGATGATGTCCCGCCTGTTTTTTAGTATCTGGACCCTTTCGTAAAGCTCATCCTGTGGCGCAATAACTGCTGCATGCACAGCTTTCTGCAGCGGTGTTGGTGGACAAGCAATATTGTAATACTGCATTTTCGAAATCTGGTCAATCATGTATTTTGATGAAGCCAGATATCCCAGACGCCATCCGGTCATTGCATATGTTTTTGAAAATGAATTCACATAAACAATATTGTCATATTCCCCGTCAAGGACCGAATTATGCTCACCGTCAAAGACAATCTCGTCATAAACCTCATCCGAAATAATAACCAGATTATGGTCTGTGGCAATGTCTCTGATAGCCCTGAGAGTGTCTTTTTCCAGCATACCAGATGTCGGATTGTTTGGCGAATTAATGATAATTGCCTTTGTTCTTGGAGTTATAAGTTCCAGCATTTCGTCCAGGTTTGGTTGAAACTTATCTTCCTGCCGCATATGGTATCTCAATGGCATTGCTCCACACATGATTACATGGGGCTGATAGATCACAAAGCCTGGATCTGGAGTTAATATTTCATCACCATGGTCGAAGAGGGACATTGCAGTTACAAGCAAACCCTGGGTTGCACC
>JAGLQM010000130.1 GCA_023136815.1 Thermoplasmata archaeon | reverse complement strand
TGGCATCCAAACTGGCCCTGCTGAACCTGGTACTTATCATCCTGACAATTCCATTCTACCTGTTCGTTGTGGTCTATGTGCCATCATATCCAAAGATGTTCTATCCGGAAGCGCAATCCCTGATAAGAGGAATGGAGCCGTTGCTATACAATTTAGATCCTAACATCAACGAGTTCTTCATGGGCTACGAGACATTCAATAACTGCTTCCCGTCAATGCATATCGGCTTTCCATCCGCCATTCTAATGACTCTGGTGTGGAACATCCAGGGATACAGAGGCTACAAGATTTTTCTGTTCGTCATGATAATACTCATCACACTTTCAATAGTGTATCTGGGAATACACTGGTTATCGGATATTGCCGGAGGCCTGCTCATTGCACTACTGGGCGTATTTATCACCGAAAAAGTGTCCAGGAGATTCTGGGGCAAGGTGCATAAGTTCAGAAGAAAGCATCAGAGATGCCTCAGCAATAAATGAGGGCTTCCAATGCTTTCGTGAATCTAGATGATTCATGTTAATACGCAAATTTGACATTTCTTCAATGTCCATTATATCCAAACTTTGACACTTTGAATTTAAACAGATGTCAAAGTTTGGTGTAACGTAAGTTTGACAAAGATGTTTATGATTTAAATGTCAAACTTGGGTTATATTTTCTAATGTTACACATTGAAGAAATGTCATTTAAAAACGAATTAAATCAATTTTCCCCATGAATGTTCAAAATTACTGGCAGTGAATCCCAGATCCTTTTTACTAACCTCAAGAGAACCATCCAGTTTTCTAAATTTGAAGTCAATTACTTCTGCAGGATATTCATTATAGTAAAGTATGGACTTCAATCCCATCTTGCGCTTCTGTTGGAACCGCCAGTATGCTCTTGTGTATGCTTTCAGACGCAGGAATAATTCTTTTTCTTCGTCTTTGCCAGTTATATCAAAAACTGGCAGACCATCAATAACCTTGTGCCGGATTGTTGTGTACTTGGTTCCCCATCGATATTCAGTATCGGTGGGTTTGTGATAGAAGTGAATAGATTTATTCAGACGAATATCCAGAAAATCCCAGCCAGATGTGGGCTTTTCAGTGCTTCGGAATATCTGCGGCCCGATATACGGATTGAAATAATCTATATAGGAACCGTCCTGGCAATGAACAAGACCCCAGTACCAGGGTGCTGCTGGTGCATTAACAGTAACACGCTGATGGTATGCAGTTCCCTCGATTGGTTTTCCGTCAATGGTGCCAGTTAATTTCTGACCGTATATTTTCATGATATTGTAGCTGTATTTTTTCGTGTATTGATTCTCATTGAACCTGTGCTCTTGGAGATAATCGTTCCAGGGAGTCATCTCAAAATGAAAATCATTCTTTTCGTCCTTGATGTTTACTGTATATTTTTCTGGACCGCCAAAGAATCGATAGTCAGCATCTTTCACCAGTGGCTTTAATTCGCCATCATCGCCGTCATGGGTAACTTCAAAGTCCATCTCCTTCAGAACCAAGGGATCATACATTTTCTTGCCGTCGTACCACCATACAGCGGTCATGCCATTAAATTTGAGAATGCCATCTTCCCAGGTTGGAAGTTTCTTCACTTTCCAATCCATGTCCATGACCTTGATGCTGTCAGTGTATTTTGTTGACCACAGAATCATTAGCTGTTTTGTCTGACCTGGATTATCCGGGTCCTTGATGAAGAAAATCCACCACCACCACCACCATGAGAGATTTTCAATCATGTCATCGGTTTTTAGAACCCACATGTTCCGGTATGGCTTATCTGCTTTCAGTTTAGCGACTGAAAGCAGCTCTTTCTTGGAGGCAATTTCCCTAGGCATTACTGTGTTGAATGTCACCCAGATACAAAAATCTTGCCGAAGGATTAATTTTAAGATAAGTTAGATGTTTCCCCTTGTCAAGAGGAATTCAAATGCAGGAAACTTACAAGGAACTTAAATTTAAACTGGCAGAACTCAGTCACATAGGAGCTGCTGCATCTTTAATGGGATGGGACCAACAGGTGAACATGCCGCCAGGCGGAGCAGATGTCAGAGGAAAACAAATGGCAACACTGGCCAAGATAAGCCATGAGAAATTTATCGACCCGAAGGTTGGAGAACTCCTTGAACAGCTAAAGCCCATGGAAGAGGAGAAAGGTTACGAATCAGTTGAGGGCAGCGTTATTCGACTTGCCAGGCGAAATTATGACAAGGCAGTTAAAGTTCCTCCAGAGTTCACCGCCAGATCCCAAAAAGCAGAATCAAAATCATTTGATGTATGGATTAAGGCCAGACCGGCAAATGATTTCAAAATGGTTCAGCCATATCTGCAGACTAATTTTGATCTGAGCAAGGAATATGCGGATTTCTTTCCGGGGTATGAGCATCCTCTGGATCCCCTGATTGACAATTATGAATATGGCATGAAGGCATCCAAGATTCGCGAAATTTTCTCGGAACTCAGAAAGGAATTGGTACCAGTTGTAGAATCCATTCTTGGTCAGGAGCCGGAAGATTTCTCATTCATGAAAAAGATATTTCCCGGAGATCAGCAAATTGCCTTCGGTGAAACAATAATCAAGGAATTTGGATACGATTTCAACAGGGGCCGCCAGGATATGGCACCCCACCCATTCACCCAGGGGACATCAATCGGTGATGTTCGCATAACCACCCGAGTTCATGA
>JAGLQM010000013.1 GCA_023136815.1 Thermoplasmata archaeon | reverse complement strand
TCTGGCCATGAATTTTCAGCCTTCATTAAGAAAGAATTGCCTGCCTTTGTGGCAGACTGGAAAGGGGCAAATGCAAGAATTTCCATTGACCCATTAACGCCAGTCATGTGGTCCACATCAGACCGTTACGAACAGAGAGAGCTCATTGGCTTCATGTTAAAGGAGACAAGGAAAGTGGGAACAGTGCTGGCAACCCTTGAGGAGCATGGTATGGCCGGGGACCTTTCTGGCAATGAGACTGTCATTCCAATGTACCTGGCTGATTGTGTCATTCATCTGAAAACACTGCATACCCCAGAGGAGGGGCTCCAGCGCCGCTTGAAGATATTGAAATGCAGGTCAAGCAGACACAGCAAGATGGAGCATGAATATACAATCGTGAAAGGATTGGGCGTAGTTGTGAACCCGGAGAATTCCAGCCTTGTGCCTACCAAGGAAATGCCAGGAGAGCTGCAAAAAATGCTGGAAACAAGCAGGGGCCATATTCCTGCCAGGGTCTACCAGAGGCTGATAGGCGTTCTCCATGAACTGAGGGACGATGATTTTTCCGCCATCAAGCTTGAAACCCTGATGCAGGAGATTATTGCGGAATATTCGGAGGATTAGACCTCCGGATTTGCATACGATAGTATGCGCATATTCGGAGGATTAGGCCTCTGAAATATATGCGTAAACATGCCATTCTGAGGAATAAACATCTATAAATTCAATTGTTCATTTATCCACCTGGAGAAAGAATACATGAGCAAGGGAGTCGGAAAGGCACTGGCATCTGCCATAAAGGATGAGGAGGTTCAGGCGTCTGTCAAAAAATCTAGTAAACATATTTTTCTCAATTCTCACCGCAGGGAAATTTATTCTGCCTTGACGCTGACGCCTTGCATAGGAATCAGTCAGTTGGCTTCCAGGACTGGCATTGCTCAAAATACTGTTGGATGGCATCTAGAATCCCTCATCAAGGCAGGATATATTAGTGAAAATCGAATCGGCCGGCGTAGAATTTTCTTCCCCCAGGGGCTCATAACCCACAATGAGATTGAATTCTTTTATGTCCTCAACCTGCCCCGGCTGATGGAAATATTAATCAAAGTCATCAAGGGGAACGGCATGTCCCAGGCAGATATTTCCGAATCAATTAGCCATAGTCGGCAAACTGTGGCAAAGTCACTGGGAGAACTGGAGAATGCCGGTCTTGTGACGAGGGTTGCTGACGGAAACAATATTAGATATTATTCAACGACACTTTTACCTGATAGGGCAGAAGATTTTTATCAGCATTCCAGGGATTTTTCTGAACATCTAATCAAGAAACTCGGACACCAGGGCGGCAGGTCTCCGGGGATTATCAAAAAGGGACTTGACAGAATTATTATTGAGGTGGGATTTTCATCTGGAAGATTTACCATTGAGGTGGGCATCAATCCGTATATTACCTGCCAAAGTGGTTAAATTTTAACATAATTGTGTGTTAATACTGTTATCATTATACGCCATACAACGTTGAATTAGTCACTATAATGCCTATATATCATGCTCCATAAGTTAAGTGCATAATGCAAGAAAATAGTGATAATCTTATGAAACTACTCTTGATACCAAAGATAGGAATAGCCAGAGCTAAAATCCTGCATTCCCACGGTTACAAGAATATCGCAGATATTGCTACTGCTGACCCCGTGAACCTATCGAAAGTGCCTGGCATCAGTCTTGAGATGGCCAGGGAGATGATAAATTTTGTTAAAATAGAGGGTTATGCAGATTCCGAGCAAGATGATTCTACTGGAGATGGAATTTGGTACAAGAAAGAAGAATCTGTCCTTTTTATTTGCCCGGAATGCGGCTCACTGGTTGCTGATGGCTCGACCAAGTGCCCGAGCTGCGGCGTTCTGTTTAATGATGAAAACGAGGAACTGACATCCGAACCTGCGGAAACACCAGTTTCTGTCACGACTTCAGCAGAAGCCGAGGAGAAGCTCTTCATGTGCCCCGCTTGCGGCTCATTCATAGCCAATAACACAGATCACTGCGGTGCCTGTGGAGCCGTTTTTGAGGATGATGAAAACTTCGAGGAGGAAGAGCAGGGAGTTCCAAACAAACTTATCTGCCCAATATGCCAGACCATATTTCCAGAGGATGCAGAAACCTGTGGAAAGTGCGGGTTCGATTTCATTATAGAGAAAGAACATGACGGGTTCTGGTTCAAGGAACAGGACGGATTATTCATGTGCCCCAATTGTGGGATTTTTCTGCCAGGCTCGGCCAATCAGTGCAATTCCTGCGGCACGGCATTTGATGATGATGTGAACTCTGACGAATCCGATGAAGTGGAGCCTGGTGTTCCAGAGATACTATTCTGTCCCATGTGTAGCAAGGAGCAGACAAAAGGAGCAGAATGTACGAACTGCGGATTTGACTTCTCCGAAAAGGCCGATGGATTCTGGATTAAGGAACAAAGGGGTCTGTTCATGTGCCCGAACTGCGGCTCATTGGCTGCTGACAGTACGGAATCATGCCCAAACTGTGGTGTACTATTCGAAGATGAAGAGCCAGCACCCAAATCATCTGAGCCTATACAAGAGAAAAAGGATGATGGGTTCTGGTATAAAGAGCAAAAGAACCTATCCATGTGTCCCAGTTGTGGATCATTCATTGCTTCGGATGCTAGTGTCTGTAATGCTTGCGGCATTGCCTTTGATGATTCGGACTCTGATGAGTCTACAGAAGAGGAATTGGAACGGGCACCTGATTTTGTAGCTTGTCCAATGTGTCAAAATATGCTTTCTGCCGAAGCTGAAAACTGTGACGGTTGCGGTTTTGATTTCGCCATCGAGAGAGAACACGATGGATTCTGGTATAAAAAATCAGGCACCCTGTTCATATGCCCGAATTGCGGTGCATTCCTTTCGGAAGCCGCAGAGACCTGCCATAACTGTGGACAGGCCTTCGTTGACGAAGAGGTTATGGAAAAGAAGGTCGGAGGTCTCATTGACTCTGTGGAACTGGAGCATGAGCTGGAATCTCTGATTGATGTAGATGTTCCGGAAGTGGATGTGGACTCCATCTATCTTTGCCCAATCTGTGGTGCTTTCATAGAGCCGAACCTGACCAAGTGCCCATGGTGCCATACGGTCTTCGATGATATTGAGGACCTTGATCTTGAGCCAGTGAGTTCTATTCAGGAGCATATTACAAGTCCCGAGATACTTTCCACGGAAATTACCTCAGAGATAGAGCAAATAGAGGCAGAACCATTGGACGAGCCATTGGATTCGTCAGAACCAGATAAGAAGGGTATTTCCAAGAGCTTCCTTGACAGATGGGAAAAACTTGATTTGGATGAAGAGGAAGCTGAAAAACCATCCCTTATATCAGATTTTAAAAGACGCTGGGAATACAGCCAGGAAACCGATGAGAAGATTGAGGAAGACCTTGGAGTGGGGAATCTCATTGTTGAAGAAGATAAATACATGGATGAGTCCCTGGTTGCTGATATTGACGAAACAGATTCTCATGAATTCTGGTCAATGAAGGCAATGGAATACGCCACAAAGGGAGATGTAGATGAGGCAATTGCCTGCCTGGACAAGGCTGCAGAGTTGAATCCGGCCAGGGAAGTGGAATACAAGTGCCGGATGCTGGAACTTATGGGCGTTGAACCAGCTGAAGATGGTATTGATCTCTCAGATATCATAGAAATTGATGATCTCGAAAATCTGGCGTTCGATGAACATACGGTAGCCGAAGCTCGTCTGGAAGAGATGGAGGCAAAGCTTGCCGATAATTCGGATGACGGTACGCTCTGGCAGGAGAAGGGCGAAATATTGGAACTGCTGGGCCGCCATGAAGAGGCCGTCGAATGCTTTGATAAATCCATCTCATTGTCATATGCAGGTTTAAGGAAGGGGACAAAACCAGACTTGCGATTATCCACTATCGGAATCGGCCTGACAAACGGCCAGGGCCGTGTGAACGGCAGGGTGAATGGCCTGCTTATTCAACGAGGATTGACAAACGGCCGCGGGAGAACAAATGGATCTAGTAGTGGCCAGATAAATGGAATAAACAATGTGCGCGGAAAAACCAATGGATTCGTTGACGGCGGCCTGATAAATGGACTTACAAATGGCTTGACCAATGGTTTAACCAATGGAATGAATAACGGTTTTATCAATGGCAGCGGTGGGTTGATCAATGGTGGACTCGTGAATGGCCTTGGCATGGTGAATGGGAAGGGTATGATGGACGGTGCTGGCTCTCTTCGAAAGCTCAGACACAGGCAGCGGGACCGTATTCTGTGGCGCTACCGACTAAGTGCCATGGTCATGTTCGTTACAGTCATCCTTATGCTTTCAATGCTGAACAATCTCATGGTCCAGGAGGATATGGGCACCATCTATATCGATGGTAATTTTTCAGACTGGAATGATATTCCTTCATACTACGATTCACCCCTTGATCAGGTATATAATGCTGACTTGAACATCCTGGAATCCAAGATATTTGTCGAACGAGATCGATTGAGTATATACGTAAGCGTGGAAGGAACGGTCCTTCAGGGAGCTGAAGGGACTGGCCTTCAGGGAACTGCCGCCAATACCAGTTATGAATTTGTAGACAGTTTCGTGGTCTTTGTGGATCTTGATGGTGATGTAATGACTGGCTATTCCATGGGAGGCATAGGAGCAGACATGGCGGCGGATGTTTATGGCTGGGACAATTATGCAAGACACGCCAGTACCCTTGTCTTCGATAATGATTACAGGCAGGATGACTGGAATGGTTTCAGGGTCTTTGGAACAGCACCGGTAGCTGTTGGAACTTCGGAAATCGAGGTCAGAATCTATCCTCCAAAAACAATGGAGATTACTCCAGAACATCCCAGAGCAATAGTCATGCTCCAGAGCTCAGAGGGACATTCAGATATGACAGACTTCCTGCTTTCTGAACTGCCAGCGGCACTTGATGTGGTATCCTATTCATCAGGAAGCGATGTACTGGACATTAATTCACCAGGGGTTACATTGGCACGCATAACAGCAAGAAGTCGCCTTGCCAGCACCCTAATAACCGGTTTCAATTTTCAGATGACCGGTTCTGCTGAGCTTGACGATGTTTCCAATATCAGAATTATCAATGACACAAATGGAGACGGAGGCCAGAATGGTGCAGACCTGCCGCTCGATGGAAGAATTATTGAAACCTCTGCTTCTGAATTCTCTTTCATTCTCAATTCCCCGTTGGGCATTCCACTGAACAGGACCCGGGACTTCTGGCTCACCCTTGACCTTGATGCCAATGCCACCAGCGAAACCCTGGGAATCAAGCTTGTCAATGTCACCACAGGTGGTTCACTGGCATATGCAAGGAACATGAACACTATGCTGCATTATGTTGGCAGCCCTTCGGGAATAAGCATTGATGGGGCGTTCGGGGACTGGGCCAGCATACCCAGGAACGTTGATGCCTCAAACGATATATTCTTCCAGGTACAGAACCCGGATTTGGTGAATAAAAATGTGGATCTGGCCGACCTCCGGGCATGTGCTGATGGAGATTTGTTTGTCTTCCTGTCGGTTGGCGGAACAATACTGGGCGGAGAGGATATTCCGATCTACAGAACAAGACCGTCCGAGACATCGACCCCGATAAACAATACCCATGATTCGGACCTGGACAGGGTACCAGACATCCTTGACCCCATGCCATTTGACTTTGATAATGACGGCGTTAACAACACAGATTCCAATGGAGACTGGGATGGCGATGGAACAGCAGAATATCCCAGGGGCGGAACAGATAACTGGCTTAACACGACGGTTCCCTCTAACTTCCCGGTAAACTGGGCAGATGCATTTGTATCAATATATGTTGGCCCTATTGGCCATGTTGAGGCATTTGGCTATGATTCTGCCTATGTGATGATCGATGCCGATGATGATTTTCGAACCGGCACCAATGTTTACGGTGCTCTGGGAATAGATTATGTAGCCCAGGTCACAGGAAAACACAATAAAATTGTTTCAAGCCAGTTCTTCGAATTTAACCTTTCACAGGGTTCTGAACCCTGGTCATATATTGGAGAGATTGATTCTGCAATTGACTGGTACAGATTGGAGCTGGCTATTGATCTGGCTAGCATGGGAATAGCCACTGGCAATAATTTCACTGTCTATGCCAGTATGGAGGACTGGAATAGGGCCTATGATGCCTCCGATGAGCCGGTTGAGATGACTGCTGTCAACACTAATACCAGCACCGGAACAAGAGCACAAAAACCAAAACTGTCAATTACAAAGACCGGACCTGCAACCGCAGGCCCAGGAGATACCATAACCTACACCATAACCGTGACCAACACCAGGAGAGTTGCAGCATATAATCTTTATATTATGGAGTTCTATTCTGCAGACACGACCTTTGTCAGTGCCACGCCTTCCCCGACATACGATAATGATACCTGGAGCCTTGGAACACTGGCTGGCGGAGACAGTGTCACAATAACCATAACCATGACCGTAAGTGACACGGTCCCGAACGGTGACGTTCTCATCAACACGGCAGAGGTCTATTATGATGATGGTAATTGGTGGTGGAAGATAAAGGGTGATTCCATGGAAACCACAATCGTAATCATTCCTGAAATGCATAATCTGATTATTCCCATTCTGGGGATGCTTCTCATTGTTATCCTGTTTAGAAACTTGAAACCAAAGTATAAGCGAAAGAAAGGGTAGATTAGCATGGAACCGAGGGAAATAAATGATAAAATTTGATTCAGAGAGACTGAAAACAGCTTCCGAAAAACTGATGGCAAACCTGCCTATACTGATACTTGGCCCGGTCATCTTTTTAGCGGTGGCCAGAGAGTTTATCGCATAGATGTATGAGTTGCGGGAGTTAAAGCCTATTTTGACATCATTTCTTTCTTATTTTTCAAAAATAGATGTATCTATATAGTAGATATATGAAATGGGTTTAATAAATTAAACTTTATGAAGCCAGTGAAATTTGCCTTTAAATAGCAAATGCGAAAAATGGGAGCATAGGGCATTGGATTTTTCGAGATGAGTATATAAATCTTATTCGAAAGGTATTTATATAAATCTAAATATAGGGAACCTGGGGATTTTTGGGCTAGTTTGTTAGAGTGCATCCCATCCCTTCTGACTTAAAGCTAGCCTTCCCTTCCTTTTTCAATTCGTCGAAGCTTAATGCAAGCTTAGAACCGATTATAGACAGAATATTTATTATGGATGATGTGTTTGGAGATTAATATTGGTGTTTGGAGAGAAGATTAATGATTAATGAAAGCAGTCATCCAACCACATTTAATCTCATTAAATCAAATTTAAGAAATAAAAACAAGCAGATTCACATTCTAATCTTTTGTTTATCTATCTGTGTTTTTGTTCAGTCGCTGCTTATTGGTTTGTCTGTGGGAATTGAAAATGAGCTGGCTCAGCGGCCGGAAATTTTTGACAATGGAGTGAACTTTTTTGAAGCGGTGGGTGGCTGGACCAGGACCTTGTTTGGGATTGTGTCACTAATAATTGTTGTAACATTATTCACTCAGATATTAAGGGATATTTCCGAGCGAAGAAAAGATATGGGAATATATAGAGCCATTGGACTCAAACGTAAGCACTTCCTGCACTTGACTCTCGCAGAACATTTAATCCCTGCAAGCGTTTCTTTCCTTATTGGCACTGTTCTCTCCATTCTTGTTGGGTTGATTATGGACATTAATTTTAATCATGAAATTGGGATTTTTGCATCCCCATTTTCTGTCACAGTATGGATGCTTTCACCATTATTGGTTATTTTTATTTCAACCATAATAATATCTAACATTACGTTTTATTTCTTCTGGCATCTTCCTATAGAGGAGGTTCTGAAATATGAATGATGATTTTATTAAAATGGTTGAAGTGTCGAAAATTTATAAGGACGGCAACACCGGATTAACCGCAGTAGATTCGGCATCGATAAACATCCCCCAGGGAAGCATGATTGTCATTACTGGCCCCAGTGGATCCGGAAAATCAACCCTCTTGTATCTTATAGCCGGATTGATGGAGCCCACGCATGGAGAGGTATTTGTCAATGGGAAATCGATTTATAAACTTCGAGATAGCAGCATATCAAGGCTCAGGAAAGAAACCATTGGCTTTGTGTTCCAGGCCTTTAATCTAATCCCCTCACTCTCTGCACTTGAAAATATTATCGCTTCAAGAATTATGGATCAGGACAAACGGCAGAAGAAAGCGTTTGAGTTACTGGATGAAATGGGCCTAACGTCTCATAAAGACCATCTCCCTTCTGAATTATCCGGGGGCGAACAACAGAGAGTCGCAATTGCAAGGGCACTGATAAATGACCCAGACATAATATTAGCTGACGAACCTACCGGAAATCTAGACTCAGAAAATGGAGAAATTATTATCAGGATATTACATGAACTGAATTCCCAGGGAAAGACCATTATTGTGGCCACCCACAATCCTGAACTTTTTATGGCCGAGGGCGTTCAAAAAATATCTATCCTTGATGGGCACATTGAGATTGATGCAGGAGCAAATGTATATGGGAGAGAATAAACAAAAAGACTATTCGGATCTCAGCATTTACCATTATATAGGGAATAGAGTAAAACATTACTGGGCCAGGTACATACTGATGATTATTACAATATCGGTTAGTGTGTCTGTACTTACAACCATTCTATCTTTATTATTTGGTTTATATAATAGTGAAATTGAAATCCTGCCGTATAATTATGAATTTTTTAGAGTAAGATTATCTGTGAATCAGGCCGAGGCTCTGGCACGGTGGTTACTTACAGCTGCAGGTCTAATAGTCATATCCTCAACAGCCGCAATCTTCAACACAATACGCTCTTCTGTCTGGGAATCTCGAAAAGACATAGGAATATTGAAATCAATAGGCCTGACAAATCGTGAAATTGGGAAAATCTATACTATAGAAACTCTCTGGGTTTCATTATCATCATGGTTAGTTGGCCTTTTTGGCGGCTTGATAGTCAGTAATCAATTTTTACATCAATTATTTCTTGGTGGAGACAGTGCAATGTTCTTTGCTCCGAGCAGTAGTGGTTTTGGTGTGATTATTATAACATTCATCATAACAAGTATTATTTCAATTATGGGCTCCCACAGTTCTGCTGTTATGGCTTCCAGACAAGATCCGATAGCCATGATAAAGTAGCCACTAATTCTGAAAATTATAACTCAAGTTTGACATTAAAAGTATAAACCTTTTTGTCAAAAATATGTTATAAGTCTAACCAACTTACTGAATTAATCTACAAATATCCTGATTTTTGCAATAACATCAGATCTTCGGTGCTCAGCTTATCGCCCTTCTTGAACTGTTCATAAATTTCCTTGGCCTCGTCTTTATCCGATCTGTGCGTCCCTGGAGCAGATGGTACAAATGAGGTAGGTGAGTCCCTTTGCCGCAAGCCAGACAGCATTTTATCATAATCATGAATCTGGCGAATAAGCTCGATATGGGACTGATGCTCTTCGTCTGCCTGGACCTTGCATTTTATGAAGTTCTCCTGAGCTTTATCCGCTTCCTTGCGGATTGCATCGGATTTATCGTAAACGCCCATCATGGAGTCATGCTCTGCCTGTGATGAGTCGGCCATCTCCTCGACTTTTGCATGGTAATACTCTGCCTTTTCGCGGGCTTCGGTAGCACTATCAAGAAGATCCTTGATGTCCTCATCACCTTCCAGATCGTTTTCCAGAACCTTAACCTCCTTGCTGAGGGTGCCTATCTGTTCAATAAGTTCCCTTTCCTTGTCTGGCTTCATTACTGAGGTCATCTGCTGCAGTTCCAGAGTCTTCTGCTTCTTCTTGAGCTGGCGGATACTTGGACCCTTTCTTGGTTCTTTGTCCCGCTTCTTCTTGGCCAGCAACTCCGCCAGATCATTAACCTTCTTGTTCCATTCGTCACGATGAACCTTTGTGTCCCGGACTTCCTGGTTAAGCTCGTTGCGTCTGGCCTTGTGACTGTTAGCAACATCAATAAGACTCCTGGCCTGGCTGTTGAGTTCATCTCTTTTCTGGACCCATTCTTTGGTCTGCTCATTAAGCTTGTCTCTAAGGTGCTTGTGTTTCTCAGCCTCGGAATTATGTCGCTCCCGTTTTTCTATGAGTTCGTCTACCAGTTCCACTTAATTCACCATTAGCCAGATATGCTGGAATAGATTGGCCAAAAGGGAGGCCTCTTAATAAGCCTTTCGGGATTTTGAGCAAGGTGTAGTATCAACCCACATCGTGAACCGCTTCCAGATAACAGAGGGTGTAAGATAGGCAGATTGCCTATACTAACTTGAATCGCTCATATGCCGGATGTCCCTCATTGAAGCAGTAATGGATGGTATTGAAATCCTTCTTCAGCTGGATGACATCCTGTTTGACTTTTTCTGTGGGCTCCTTGTCCACGATTATTCTCTTAATAAGTTCGGCAACCTCGGACATATGGCTTTCCTTCATGCCCAGTCTGGTAAGTTCCTGGCTGCCTAATCTTATGCCGCTGGGACTCTTTGGTTTTGTGTCCCTTGGCAGCATGTTCATATTGGCTATTATGTTTGAATCCTCCAGAAGCTGTGAGCCCAGTGCCCCGCCACCATGTTCCTCAACGTCCAAGGCCAGTACATGAGAGGCTGTGAAACCCTTGTGCTCGCAAAGAATCTCTATTCCTCTCTCATAAAGTGCCTGACCAAGTGCCTGGGCATTCCGAATTATCTGATCTGAATAATCTGCACCAAACTCTATATGTTCGGTCAGGGAAATCCCAAGTGCTGCCATTGCATGAAGATGATGATTGCTTGTTACACCTGGGAATACGCCACTACTGAGCTTCCTGGCCATCTTGTCGTCTTTTGGATTTGCTACTATTATCCCATGCTGCGGCCCGGGAAAAGTCTTGTGGGTTGAACCGCTGATTACGTGGGCACCTTCCCGGAGCGGATCCTGAAATTTACCTCCGGCAATGAGGCCCAGAACATGTGCCGCATCATACCAGACCGGGCAGCCAACCTCTTCTAATACGTCCCGAAGCTCTGCAATCGGAGCAGGGAAAAGGAATACTGACCTGCCGAAAAGTGCGATTTTGGGCTTGACCTCGAGAATGGTGCGCTTTGCAGCATCAACATCAATGTTCATTTCATGAGTATCAAATGGATAAGTGTGACTTACCAGTCCGCGAATTCCTACTGCGCCGAACTTGGCGGTGCTGATGTGTGCACCGTCTGAAAGCGCACAATGGGTGATTGGATCTCCGTGCTTTCCCAGTGCCTTTAAAACCGCTATATTGGCCACTGTGCCTGAAGTAGGTCTTGTATCTGCATAGTCGCAATTGAAAAGCTTTTTAGCCAGTTCTGTGGCTCTTGTTTCTACTTTATCCACATAGATATTACCATGATAGTACCGGTCGCCAGGCAGTCCCTCGGCATACCTGTCATGGAAATCCGAGACCAGCATTTCTCTGGCCAGCGGGCTGATCAAATTCTCTGATGCAATCATCGGCAGGGATTTACCAAACCAGTCATGGTGCTTGTCAATTTGCTCTACAATGTAATTTGCCTCATTCCGCATGTCGCTCATAGGTTCACCATGCCAATATAGGATTATGGGATAAAATGTTGACGCCCATAATCTCTTTGGTTTTAGATTATGAGCTACGAAGATTACGCAAATTTGACAA